>JASEJN010000005.1 GCA_030016385.1 Clostridiales bacterium
CATGGAGGGCACTACACAAGCAATTAAGGAAAATGGGTTATGAAGGAGATTTTGAAAAGATATCCATGTCAAGATGGAGAAATTCAGCATCTCCGCTCATTAGTATGGCACTTCCTAATAAATGGTTTGATGAAATGAAACTGTTTGACATTTCTAAACTACAAGTCGGTACTTTGTATTGTTACTATGAATAATAACAACTGAAGTCTTTCGGGAGCCGTATGCGGGGCCCGCATGTACGGTTCTATGAGAGGAAAAACTCGGGATTAGCTATCCCGAGTTTACCTACTCACTGCGATGTAAATATCGTTTTTTTATGCAAAGCGTCATAAACTTGGGTATATAAAATATACGTCCCATAAACTTAAAAATTTTGAATTTTAGCAATACCAAACATTAAAAATATAGTGACAATATTGCATGAGTGTTTTAAAATATGTACAGGCAGGATTTTAATATTATACGTTGGAGGTAGAAGTCATGGGAATTACAAAGAGTTTATACGGAAATACAGCTGACGGTAGAGAAGTGGATGTTTTTACTCTTACTAATTCAAAGGGTGCAGAAGCTAAAATAATCAATTATGGAGGTACTCTTGTTTCACTGAAAGTTCCCGACAGAAAAGGTAATATGGATGATGTAGTGCTCGGTTATGACAATTTGAATGGATACTTAAATGGCAAAAAATATTTTGGAGCACTCATCGGGCGTTACGGAAACAGGATAGGGAAAGGAACATTCAAGCTCAACGGGATAGAATACCACCTTTCAAAAAATGAGGGGAAAAATCATTTGCATGGAGGGTTTGAAGGCTTTAGTAAAAAGGTCTGGACTGCAAACATAGTAAAATCCGGAAGGAATGAATGCTTAAAGCTTTCATGTTTCAGCAAGGATGGCGAGGAAGGATATCCGGGAAATCTGAATGTAACTGTCACATACACTTTTGCAGATGATAATTCATTAAGAATAGATTACTATGCTGTTTCAGATAAGGACACAGTGGTAAACCTCACGAACCATTCGTACTTTAATCTTTCGGGTCAGCCATCGGGCAGTATTTTAAATCATCAGGTAATGATAAATGCGGACAAGTTTACTACGGTAGATGAAGAATCCATACCTACGGGAGAATTGAGAGCTGTAAAGGGAACGCCTCTTGACTTTAGAAACCTTACTGTAGTCGGAAAGGATATAGACAGCGACTATGAGCAGATAAAATTTGCAGGCGGGTTTGATCACAACTTCGTGTTGAATGTAAGCGGAAAAACTCCCAAGAAAGCGGCAGAGGTATATGATAGCGCATCAGGAAGGGTTCTGGAAGTGTATACGACAGAACCGGGAGTGCAGTTTTACACAGGAAATTACCTGAATGGCAAGGATATCGGCAAGGGCGGCAAGGCGTATGAAAAGAGATCGGCTTTATGCCTGGAGACACAATTCTATCCCGATTCGCCAAATCATGAGAATTTTCCATCTCCTGTATTGAGAGCAGGGCAGAAATACAGGCAAACGACGATATATAAGTTTTCAGTGAGATAGCCTCAATTTTGTAACTTGCAACTTAATATAAATAAAACTGTGCTGTGCCATTTTGAATGAAATGTTTAAAATAGCACAGCACAGTTTATATTATAAGCAACTTGTCCGAAGGTCAATTGCCGGCATGACAGCATTTTCATTCCGGTCAAAATAATTATAGTTATTTTGTATATATGCGAAATAGGTACTAATAATAAGATAAACGAAAAAAATATAATAAAATGCTGTATAATAATAGATGATATAAATATAATATGGGAGATTTAAACATTGATTTTATCCCTTGAAATATGTTATTATATTATCAATTTCGTTTTTATTTACCTATGGAGGCGTAAATATGGTAAAATCAAAAGTAAAAGTTGCAATAATCGGCACAGGGTTTGTAGGATCTTCCATAGCTTTTGAGATGGCTATAAAGGGCCTTGTGTCTGAAATGGTACTAATCGACGTAAATAAGGCAAAAGCATTTGGAGAAGCAATGGATATAAATCACGGGCTTTCATTTGTGGGACAAATGTCTATTTATTCCGGAGATTATCAGGATTGTAAAGACTGCGATTGTATAATAATCACTGCAGGAGCAGGCAGAAAACCCGGAGAGACGCGTCTTGACTTGGCTAAAAAGAACACTTCTATAATTAAAGACATAACGAAAAACGTAATAAAATATTACAATCAGGGAGTAATATTAGTCGTTTCCAATCCGCTTGATATCATAACTTACATGTTTAGAAAGTGGTCTTCACTTCCAGCATCTAAAGTATTCGGTTCGGGCACTGTGCTTGACAGTTCCAGATTCAGATATCTACTTAGTCAAAAATTTAACATGGATGTAAGAAATGTCCACGGCTATATAATCGGAGAGCATGGAGATAGTCAGATCCCTGTATGGAGCGCTGTAAATGTTGCCGGAATGAGATTGGGCGAATATTGCAGCATATATAATAATCCGCTGTGCAATACGGATAAGGATGAGATTGCCAAGGAAGTAAAAGAGGCGGGAGCAACTATAATAAAGAATAAAGGTGCTACTTATTATGCAATTGCTATGACTGTAAACAGGATCGTCGAGGCTATTATTAAAAATCAGAACTCTATTTTGACGGTAAGCAGTGTAATAAACGGTTTATACGGTATCAATGATGTGGCTTTGAGCATGCCCTGCATCATCAACTCAAATGGTATAGACAGGGTTCTTGAGATAACATTAGACGATCTTGAATTAAAAGAACTGAAAACTTCTGCAGAAAAGATTAAAGAAGTACTAAAACAAGTGGAAGATATATAGGAGGTAAATCATGGATTTAAAAGAAAAAGCACTTAAGCTCCATTCTGAATGGAAGGGTAAAATCGAGATAGTAAGCAGGGCTCCCGTCGCAACAAGAGAAGATCTTTCGATGGCTTATACGCCGGGGGTTGCTGAACCATGTATGGAAATACACAATGATGTTGAAAAGGCATATGAATATACCAGAAAGTGGAATCTGGTAGCTGTAGTAACCGATGGAACGGCGGTACTAGGTCTTGGAGATATAGGGCCGGAAGCCGGGATGCCTGTAATGGAGGGCAAGGCGGTTTTATTTAAGACATTTGGAAACGTCGATGCGATTCCTATTTGTCTTGCGACAAAAAACGTCGATGAAATAGTAAATACGGTAAAGATGATATCCCCTACATTCGGAGGAATAAACTTGGAGGATATTTCAGCGCCGAGATGCTTTGAAATAGAGGAAAGGCTTAAAAAAGAGCTCAATATACCTGTATTTCATGATGACCAGCATGGAACTGCAGTTGTCACGCTGGCAGCTCTTATAAATGCCCTCAAAATCGTAAAGAAAGACATTAGGGACATAAAAGTCGTGATGAATGGTACGGGAGCTGCTGGGATCGCTATCGTCAAATTGCTGATAAAGAGAGGGCTTAAAAATGCCATTATGTGTGACAGGCAAGGCGCTATATATGAAGGGAGAGAAAAGCTGAACCCTGCAAAGGAGCAGATCGCCAAGGTTACAAACAGAAACTTTGAAAAGGGCAAACTTAAAGATGTTATAAAAGGCGCCGATGTGTTTATAGGTGTGTCAGCGCCAAATACTGTAGATGAAGAAATGGTCAGGTCCATGAACAAAGATGCGATAATATTTGCAATGGCAAACCCCGTTCCCGAAATAATGCCTGATAAAGCCAAGGCGGCCGGAGCCCGTGTTGTTGGCACAGGAAGGTCCGATTTTGCAAATCAGATAAACAATGTGCTTGCTTTCCCGGGAATATTCAGGGGAGCTCTTGATGTGAGGGCAAGGGAAATAAATGATGAGATGAAGATCGCGGCTGCGGAAGCTATTGCATCACTTGTCGGTGAAAACGAGCTTGGTGAGGATAATATAATCCCGCAGCCTTTCGATAAAAGGGTAAGCAAGCTTGTCGCTGAAAGAGTTGCCGAGGCAGCAAGGAAAACCGGAGTTGCAAGAATTTAAAGTTAAGTGCATTTAAAAATCAAATATTGTCTCCAAGATGTGGGATCCATCCTGCGTCGAAGGGTATACAAGTTATCCCGTGTAATAAACAGACGGGATTCCCGAAGGGTTGGGCTTATCCGAACGGAAGGATTTTAGAGAGAATATGTTATTAAAAACTTCCTGAAAATGCTCAGGAAGTTTTTTTGATGTGGAATAATATTCTTCAAATATAAAATATGCACCTGTGATCATATGTTATGGAGGGAAAATGAGGAAAGAGCATGATATATTGGGTGAAGCATTTATTGATGATGATGCTTATTACGGCATAAATACGTTAAGGGCCGTTCAAAATTTTAATATTACAGGAAGACCTGTGCATCCTGAACTTATAAAAGCGATGGTAACAATAAAAAAAGCTGCCGCATTGACCAATAATTATGTGGGGCTTCTTGACAAAAGGATTGCGGATGCCATCATTGCGGCCTGTGATGAAATACTTTCAGGTAAGTTTGACGATCAGTTCGTAGTAGATTGCATGCAAGGTGGAGCCGGAACATCCACAAATATGAACGTAAATGAAGTCGTAGCAAATCGTGCGATCGAAATTTTGAAAGGTAAAAAAGGGGACTATTCCATAGTGCACCCCATCGATCACGTAAACATGTCCCAGTCTACGAATGATGTTTTCCCTACGGCGGTAAGAATTGCTGCCATAAAGCTGCTGCTTCCCGTAAGCGAACTTTTCGCCGATCTTCAAAGCGCCCTTCAGGAAAAGGAAGAGGAGTTTTCATCAGTGCTAAAGGTAGGCAGGACTGAGTTGCAGGATGCCGTACCGGTTACACTGGGGCAGGAATTTGGCGCATGGGCCCAGGCAATAGCAAGGGACAGATGGAGGCTTTATAAGGCTGAGGAAAGGCTGCGTCAGGTAAATATAGGAGGAACCGCCGTAGGCACGGGAATAAATGCAGAAAAGAAATATATATTCAACATGATAGAGAAACTTCGTGAGCTTACAGGTTTAGGGCTTGCAAGAGCTGAATATATGATGGATCCTACGCAGAATTGTGATGTTTTCGTAGAAGTGTCCGGACTTTTAAAGGCGGCTGCCGTCAACCTGCTTAAAATATCGAATGATTTAAGGCTTTTATCTTCCGGGCCAAGGGCGGGAATCGGCGAGATAAAGCTTCAGAGCGTTCAGGCGGGTTCATCCATAATGCCCGGCAAAGTGAATCCCGTTATACCCGAAGCAGTAGGTGAGATAGCATTTCAGATAATGGGAAACGATCTTGCTATAACCCTTGCAGCTCAGGCAGGGCAGCTTGAACTAAATGCTTTTCTTCCCTTGATTGCAAAAAATCTTCTTGAGATGTTGGACCTTTTAAGAAACGGGCTTAAGATTTTTATAAAATGCATTAAAAATATACATGCCGACAGGGAAAGGTGCAAGAACAATTTGGAAAGAAGTCTTGCCGTTGCTACTGCGCTTACAAGATACATAGGTTATGAAAGGGCGTCGAAAGTGGTCATGAAGTGCTTGAATACCGGCATGACGGTAAAGGATGTTTTGCTTAAGGAGAAAATACTTGATGAAAAAAATATAGATAAAATAATCAATCCATCCGTCATGACAAGACCGGGGATTCCCGGAAAGAAATACTAAGGGGGGACATATTTGAACAATACGCCTATTGGAAACAGGATACATATATCCATATTCGGGAAGAGAAATACAGGCAAATCCACGCTGATTAATACACTGACAAATCAGGAAATAGCGGTGGTCTCGGATGTTGCTGGTACTACGACGGATCCTGTATATAAAACCATGGAACTTCTGCCCATAGGGCCGGTTGTAATAACGGATACGGCCGGTCTGGATGATGAAGGGGCACTTGGCACGTTAAGGATGAAAAAGACATATGAGATACTCAGAAGAACGGATCTTGCAGTTATCGTCATAAGCGCACCTGACGGCTTAACAGAATTTGAAACGGATATTGTAAGGGAATTGAAGGATAGAAATATTAAAGCGATCGGCGTCATAAACAAGTGCGATCTTGCAGACGTATCATCTGAAACAGTGAAAAATTACAGCCTGAAGCTTGGCATACCACTGGCAAAAATAAGCTGCAAGACTAAAGAAGGGATCGAGGATGTTAAAAAGCTTATAGTAAAAAATGCCAGTTACGATGATTCGGAGCTTAGTATCGTAAGCGATCTCATAAATCCGGGCGATATTGTCGTGCTGGTGACGCCCATCGACAAAGCTGCGCCGAAGGGAAGGCTCATACTGCCACAGCAGCAGACCATACGCGATATTATCGATTCCGATGCGATAGCGGTTGTTACGAAGGAATATGAACTCAAGGAAACTTTTTTAAATTTAAGCAAAAAACCTGCTCTTGTCGTGACGGACTCCCAGGCTTTTTTAAAGGTAACTGCAGATACTCCGCCCGATATACCGATGACATCCTTTTCGATACTTTTTGCAAGGCAAAAGGGAGACCTTGTGAGGATGGTGAGGGGGCTTAAAAAGATAGAGAGCTTAAAAGACGGCGCAAGGGTGCTTATTGTGGAAGGATGTACGCATCACAGGCAGTCCGATGATATAGGCAAGGTAAAGATCACGAGATGGATAAGGCAGATAACAGGACGAGATATAAGCTTTGAATGGGCTTCAGGCACATTTTTTCCTGAAAGAATCAAAGATTATGATATGATAGTCCACTGCGGCGCCTGCATGTTAAACAAACGCGAGATGCAGTATAGGATAAGGGAAGCGGAAATGCAGGGTGTTGCGATAACAAATTACGGGTTGCTTATAGCCTATGTTCTGGGCATATTAAGAAGAGCGCTGGGGCCATTCCCGGCAGCGCTGCTTGCTCTTGATGAAGCGGGAATGGATGAATGATCGGGATAGTTTCCTGAAAAATAGCACTTTATCTGATGTCAGTATTCTTTGTGCCGGCTGAAATATGTGGGTGTATCAAGCGCGATGTTAATATTCTTCAAATATAAAATATGCACTCGATACATGTTTTGCGGGCGGCACAGGAGATTAAAAATATATTATGATGGAGGGGTAATATGGATTTTTTAAAGAAGTATGAGGAAGACTTTAAGGAATACGATTCTATGGACAAGGATTTTATCGATGATGATAAAATATGGGCGCAGCTTGACAAGTGGAGAAATCCTTCGAAAGCCGATGTGCGCTCCGTTCTAAAAAAAGCTGAAACCCAGGTCAGGCTGGAACCTGAAGAAACAGCTATATTGATACAGAATAAGGATAAGGAAATGATTGAAGATATGTACGCTCTGGCAAATAAGCTGAAAAGGAAGGTTTATGGGGACAGGATAGTCTTCTTTGCGCCACTTTATATAAGCGATAAATGCGCCAATAACTGCAAATACTGCGGCTACAGGAGCAGCAACACGAAAATACAGAGAAAGACACTGACGATGGAAGAAATCGAAGAAGAAGTCAGGATAATGATAAGTGAAGGACAGAAAAGAACCGTGCTGGTATACGGGGAGTCTCCCGAGACAAGCGCGGATTTTATAGCTGAAAGTGTCCGGCACGTATACAGTGTAAAAAGCGAACATGGAGAGATAAGAAGGGCGAACATAAACTGTGCACCTCTTTCAAGGGATGAGCTTAAAAAGCTGAAAAAGGTGGGAATAGGGACTTTTCAGGTATTCCAGGAAACTTATAACCATCAGACATATAGAGAAGTTCATCCGCAAAATACTATAAAAGGTAATTACAGATGGAGGCTTTACGCCCAGGACAGGGCACAGGATGCAGGGATCGACGATGTGGCCATAGGCGCGCTTTTCGGGCTATATGACTGGCGCTTTGAAGTCATGGGACTTTTATATCATACCATACATCTTGAAAAAAAATATAACGGCGTAGGGCCGCACACTATTTCCTTCCCGAGAATAGAGCCTGCAATAGATACGCCGTATGTGACAGATTTAAAATATGCCGTAAGTGATGAGGACTTTAAAAAGCTGGTCGCTATACTCAGGCTTTCAGTACCATATACGGGAATGATATTGACTGCAAGGGAAAATCCAAAAGTGCGCAGTGAAGTTATTCCGTTTGGAGTATCCCAGATAGATGCAGGCTCGAGAATAGGCGTAGGCGGATATAAAAAGGGCCAGGCAAATGACATTCCTGAAAAGGAACAGTTTACTCTTGGAGACACAAGGCCTCTCGACGATGTCGTAAGGGAAACGTGTTCCATGGACAGCATACCTTCATTCTGTACAGCCTGCTATAGGGAAGGCCGTACGGGTGAAAATTTCATGGGATATGCAAAATCAAGCTTTGTACACAACTTTTGCATTCCAAATGCCATATTCACATTCAAGGAATATCTGCTGGATTATGCATCGGATGAGACCAAAAGAGTCGGCAATAAAGTTATAAATGATTATGTGGATAGATTCAAGGGGCAGGAGATTTACAGCACCATACAGGATTATTTATCGAGAATCGAAAAAGGCGAAAGGGATCTCCATATATAACCTGCTGCATCGGGAGAACCTCATGCTGTTCAAAAAACATGAGGTTCTAAGGCCTGCAGCCTTAAGAATACAAGAGCCTTTGAAACTTATCTTAGCGCAGACAATCAAAAACTCTAAGGATTCTTAAGCTGCAGCAAAGCCAAGAACTTATCAAATGGTTTGTGGATATACCTTGAGTATGCGTTTGCTGGCCGGTTAAAATCAATGTGAAGGGATAAAGCATATGATCAGCATGAAAGAAATAATCGACAAATTATATAAAGAAAACAGCTTGTCCGGGGAAGAGCTTAAATATATGCTCGATAATATGGAGGACGATTCATTCAAGTACTTGATGGAGAGGGCAGATGAGACGAGATTAAGGTATTATGGCAGGAGCGTTTATATGAGGGGACTTATAGAATTTACAAACTACTGCCGGAGAAACTGCATGTACTGCGGTATAAGGGGCTCAAATAAAAAAGCCGAAAGATACAGGCTTACTGAAGATCAGATACTTGACACATGCAAAACAGGATATAAATTGGGGTACAGGACTTTTGTACTCCAAGGCGGCGAGGATCCCTATTTTACAGATGATAAAATAGTAGAGCTCGTCAGGAGGATAAAAGATATTTTTCCATCATGTGCCGTTACGCTTTCAATCGGGGAAAAAACATATGAATCATATAAAAGATACTATGATGCCGGTACTGATCGGTATCTTCTACGGCATGAAACAGCTACAAAAAAATTGTATGAGAGACTTGACCCGAAGATGAGCTTCGAAAACAGGATAGAATGCCTTTGGAATCTCAAAAAAAT
This sequence comes from Clostridiales bacterium, assembly GCA_030016385.1. Lineage (NCBI taxonomy): Bacteria > Bacillati > Bacillota > Clostridia > Eubacteriales > Clostridiales bacterium. Next base: position 9,339 of record JASEJN010000005.1, read on the forward strand.
AGGATACCAGGTAGGCGCAGGTTTTATGATAGGACTTCCCGGACAGAAAAATGAAGACTATGTAAATGACCTGATGTTTTTAAAAAAACTTCAACCCCATATGGTGGGGATAGGACCCTTTATACCCCATAAGGATACACCCTTGTCCGCCTGCAGAAGGGGGACGGTTAAGCAAACGGTAATGCTTCTTTCGATAATAAGACTTCTTCTTCCCGATGTATTGCTTCCGGCGACAACCGCGCTTGGGACCATCGATCCTTCAGGAAGAGAAAAGGGGCTTCTGGCAGGGGCCAATGTTGTCATGCCAAACTTATCGCCTTTAAATGTCAGGAAAAAGTATGCTTTATATGACGGAAAGGTATGTACAGGCGAGGAAGCTGCAGAATGCAGGCAGTGCATAGAAAGAAGGATAAACAGAGCAGGTTTTATCATGGATATGTCAAGAGGGGACAACATTTCGTGGAAAAGGATGTAAGATAACATAAGTTTAAATTACGAATCGCAGTAAATATAAAATTATGATTGAAAAGAAGCCATTGCAGGGGTATAGTAATAATAAATAGAAATGCTTAGCATTACGGATAGAAGTGAGAGCATGGTGGATCTTGAAATGGTACACAGTCAGGTTAAGGATAAGGATATTGTAAAAGAGATAAGAAGGAAAAATGTATATGCGCTTGTAAGTTGGTTCCGCGATAGAAAATCCGTGATGTATCGGATTGCATCTGCGTATTGCCAAAGCTGCAGCATGGATGCAGTTTTTAAAGGGGCGATTATAAATATATTTAAAAATATAAAAAGTCTCAAGGGGAAAGAGGATTTTGAATACTGGGCGGTTGATATGTTCCTTGATGAATGCAGAAAAGCCTGCGGGCAGAAGGATGTCGCCACACAATATGGCCCTAGCTTTCCAGATAACGATGGGGATATAATAAAATATGTACGTACATTGGATGGAAAAGAAAAAGATGTGGTAATCCTTAAATATCACGGAGGGTATTCTATAAGGGAAATAGCTCTGATACTTAAAATTCCTGAGGGTGAAGTAAGGCACAGCTTGTATACGGGCATCAAAAATATAACTGAACGTGCAGGTGAAAAGTCGTAATTATGGATTGTGCGGATGTAAAAGGGCATAATGTTTTCCATATCGGGCCACAGCGTAATTAAGAAATTTGATATGACGATACCGTTAAAACTTTATACGAAATAAAAAATAGTCGTAAAAAAATGAAGCGCACCCCAAATGTTAGGAAAAAATCTAATATTTGAAGGTGCATTTTTCTTGGCAAAATATTCTGTGGAAGGTACTAAATGCTGAACGGCGGCGCTGAAATTGTCTGGCTGGCAGGTACTTTTTAGGAGATCACATAAAAAAATTTTCTTTATGCGAACAAAAAACGGGTTTAAGATTGTCTAATATATAGAAGCCGGTTACAAGACTAAAATAAGGGTGGTGGGTTTTGATGTGCAACCTGTTGGAGGTGTAAGTTAGATGTCCAAAAGCGGCATTGAGAATATCGAAGAAATAGTTAAGACTTATGGGAAAGATGTCCTGAAAATATGCCGTTATTATCTTCAAAATAAGCAGGATGCGGAAGATGCTTTTCAGGAAGTCTTTATTAAGCTTGTAAGGAAACACTCTGCCTTTTGCGGCAAATCCGGGTTCAAAACATGGCTGACAAGAATTGCAATCAATACATGTAAAAATTTCCTAAAAAGTCGTTCTTTAAGGAATGATACGATAAATCTTCTGGATTGCGATGACCGCCGTGATACGGCAATATACGATGAATGCGATGAGCTTTATAAAATTATTGTTTCATTACCCTTAGACTATAAAGACGTAATATTGCTTAAATACTATTTCGGTTATACGTCGAAAGAAATTGCGGGAATACTTAAAACAACAGAGTCCGCCATAAACTCCAGATTGCACAGGGCCAAAATTTATCTCAAAGAAATTTTAACCGAGAGGGGATGGTCAGATTATGAATATCTCGATTGAAAAAGCGCTCCATAAGGGATTGGACGGCATTGAGGTTCAGCCGTGGCTGGAATCTCAAACAATAAGAAAGATTACGGAGAAATCAAAAATTACTCTTTTCGATTTCAGATCAAAGACGAAATATGTTTCTGTTGCTGCATGTGTGCTGGCGTTTATCATTGCTTTTACAAGCATCCAGCCATATCCCGATAACAAGAGGTTTATCGAAAGTGAAAGCGGGTTGAATCAACCAAGCAAGCAGACCCCTGCATCTTCCAAAACTGATGTTACAGGGCAAAGCGGTGCGGTATATCACAACATAGACATATCGCAGATTGTCAGACATGGATATGACTCAGACGCAAAAGTGCCAGTTAGCTTCTACTTCAGCGGTTGGCTTATGTCAGCAGGAAAAGAGTTGGATATCGGTCGGCATTGGCACCAGCAGGCGCAATTTACTAAGGACGATATAGAATCATCATTGCACACATACATCATCGACCCTGTTCTTCCAGATGGGGATTATACAATGACGAAAGCTGTTTTAAAAGATGACGCAACTGATGAAATCATGGCATACCAGACGGTTTATTATTACTTCAATAAAGATACGATGGAATTTCAAAACAGGTTCAGCATCTTCTATTTCGCAGAGGATCACTTCGATACGGAAAAAATCGAACAGATGCAAAATGTAACCAGAACGGAGGGGAAAATTCACATAGATGATTTTTCACAGGAGGCCAACGTGCATATAAAGATACCTCATGTCCGCAAGCTGGTATACATGGAAAATGGCGTCGGTATCGCCATTGAAGCGGAGACGGATGCCGTGATTATTGGTGGTAAGGTTGACCGGGGGAAAAGCCTCGAACGTTATGAGCAAACTGACAAACAGCTTATTGCATTGATGAAATCAGTTTTTGAAAAGTAATGTTTGTTTTTCAGGGAGCTGCGATTCGCAATTTTAGCTTGTGTTATTTTGAGCGCTAATTCGTTGCTCAAAATAACATGATTTTATTTATGACCGATTTTTTATCACGAATCAAAGTTCAGGAAGAGAAACTGAAATAAATATAGAATTCTGATTGAAAAGAAGCCATTACAGGGGTATATTAATAATAAATGAAAATGCTTAGCATTAAATCTTTGAAGATGAAGTAAAGGTATATACACTCGTATATACGGGCATCAAAAATATAACCGAACGCGCAGGTGAAAAGTCGTAATTATGGATTGTGCAGATGTAAAAGATTATATGGTCGAATACATAGACAAAAATCTGAATGATGATTTAAGAGAGAAAGTAGCCTCTCATCTGGATATTTGCGATGACTGCTTTAATGAAATAAAAGCGATAGATAAAACTGCATGGAAGTTGGAGGAAAGCGTGAGGAATATAAAAATTCCTTCTGATTTCCTGACCGGTATGTATGAAAAAGTATTAAAGGATTATAATCCAAAGAGAGAAGCAAATAAAAAGCTTTTGAAGGCGGGTTCCATAACAGGTATCGCCATTGCCGCGCTGCTGTTTGTCTTTTTCTTGGTGCCAAAAAATGAAAGATACAGATTATTGGATGTAATAGATATTGCGATGTCCGGTAAAAGTTATAGCAACTCATATGGCGCTTTCGGCGAGAATTTAAGCATATCGAGCACGGACAGAGGTATAAAGATTACGGTTGTCAAGGTTGCCGCAGACGACATACAGACTCTTATTTATTTTGAGATACAGGGTGATGAAAACAGCGCTTATTATATACAAGATGGAGATGTAAATATTAAAGAGAAAGTAGGAAGTTATGGTTTTATGTCATACGAGTATTCGGCTAATAAGCAAAGCATATGTCTGATGGGATTAAGACCCATCGACGCCGAAAATAAAGTACTCCATGTCAAAATCGGAAAGATATACAAAAGGATGATAAAAAATGGAACTGAGGATATAAAGGCAGATGCAATTGTAGGCAACTGGTCCTTTGATGTGCCCTTTAAAAAATTCAAGAGCAGATCTTATCTGTTAAAGAGCACCGCAGAGATAGATGGTCATAAAATGCAGTTTAAAAAGCTTACGGTCGGACTATCATGCACTGTAATCGATGTTGATTGCCAGGACAGGACATTTTTAAATTCTATTAGATATGACTTGATTCTTAAAAACGGAAGCGAGAATTACAGATGCATGTATAATATTCCACAAATAGATGTTGTTACTAGCACAGCGACAGAAAAGCTTTTTTTTAGAACTATATACAACGATAGAATTAAGGATTTGAGCATATATTTAGGCAGCCATACAGACTATATGGAGGATAAGGATAAAACAAGGGTTTATATCGATTTCAAGGGCAATTTTCCTATGGAATTTTATTACCTTGGAAATAAAATAACTGTCGATAATCTTAAAAAGGATGATGATCATATACAGTTTGATATAATAGAGCCTGAAGTGAGGAGCTATATGGATATGTCCATTGGTATAAATCAGCAGGATAATAGTAAAAATGTGCTTTTAGGCTCATCTGCATATGAGAGAACAATTATAGATGAAAAAGGTAAAAAGTACGATTATGATGATGTGATTAAAAACTATGAAACAAAATATAAAGATAAATTATTTACAGCGTACGCTCTAAAGACAAGGGAGGAGATAGGCGGCATAGAAAAGAATCAAAAGGGCATAACGATTTCCATAACCGGCCACAGCATGATTAAAAAGTTTGACAGGACGATACCGTTAAAACTTTATACGAACTAAAAAGCAGCAGGCATAGATTTTATGCCTGCTGCTTTTTATGGCTGTTTTTCTCGATATTGCTTCGGCGTCATGCCTGTAAATTTTTTGAATACCTTGGTGAAATAACTCTGGCTTTCAAAACCGACATCCAATGCTATATCAAGTATTGAAATCCTTGTATCCAAAAGGAGGCGCTTGCTCTCATCCACTCTTACCTTGTTGACATAGTCGGAAAAGCCTATACCTGTTTCTTTTTTAAATATGGCCGAAAAATAAGAAGGATTGAGTTTTATATAACCGGATATATCCGCAAGCGTTATATCGTTTTTGTAGTTTTCATTGATATATTTTATAGCGGCTTTAATAAGTTCGGCGTTTTTAATGCTGCCAAGATCAAAGACTTTTTCAGAGTATATATAAAGTACCCTTAAAATCCAGTATGAAAGCTCTTCTATATTTTTTATCTTATAAAGCTTGTTTATAAACTCATAATTCATTCCAAAAATAGTATCAAGGGCGCCGCCGCCTTCAACAGCAGCCCTGGATAACAATGTGCAAAGCTCCAAAGTCCGAGCTTTCATGATCTCTATCTTTCCACCGGATGTAAAAAAAATATGCCCCAGCAGCTGGTTCAAGACAGTTTTTGCACCTGTAACATCGCCGTTTTTTACCTTTATCTGAAGCTCTTTTTCCATTTCATATGGATAATAATCTTTATCTGAGTATTCCTTTATGTCCTGGATGCTTCCGCTTATTTGAGACTGCTGGTCCATACTTTCTCTTCTTTCGAATAGAATATGTTCATTCAGGGAGAGCATGCCGGATGTTATGAAGAACAACAGCCTGCTTAAATATCTTACTCTTGACGCTTCAACAACTGGTACGGCCTGAAGGAAGCTTCCTATCTTTCCCCTCATGTTGACAGACATATTATATTTTTGTATGATGCCATCGACAGCTATCTGATCAGGATAGTCTAAAAGTATAGGGCCCGCCAGGATAGCTCCTGTGAATAAATCGTTCCTTATTATGGGCGTCGTATAATGGACAAGGCCTGCAGGGCAGAAAAATACATATGCATCACCAATGGATTCTGCCTGTTTGCTTGCATAAAGGTGTGCCTGGGAACAAGGAGAGGATTCTTTCAGATAATCGTTTAAAAATTTGCATATACCTGCACATTCACATGACCTGACGCCTGTATTCCCTTCAAAATCGATAGAAAATACAGGTATGCCCGTAGAATAATAATAACTATATAGAATGTCCCTCAACATTTTTTGAGTATCTACCGATTTATCCATAGCTTCCTCCCACCGAAATATTATTCAAATATAGAATATGCACCCGCGGTAGCTTTCTCATTGCGCAATATTTATGATACTAATTATAGCATAAGTTTTACTATATAATCCAAAAAAAACGTTATTTTTATAAAAATGTTACAAATTATAGCGATAAATTATTATGGATAAGACAAATATTTTGCTATTATAAAAAGGTAAAAATTATTGTTAGCTATAAAATAACAGATAATGTGTTAATAGGGCATCATTTTTGAATTGCTTTTACTTTTTATATTATCTAAAAATATTACAAAATAATAAAAGTAAATAGGATACTGTTTTTTTCATATGCTATATATTTAAATAGAGTCTTCAATTCGTAATCTGAAATCAGACATAAATAGGTTTATGTTATTTTGAATAGCGAATGAGCGTTCAAAATAACATAAGCTCATATTACGAATTGAAGTTAAATAGAGTAAATCATAAGGAGGGTGCGATAAATGGATTTAAAGGAAATATTAAATTATGTAGAAAGAGGTAACGCAAAAAAGACTAAGGAACTTGTTACAAAGGCCATAGAAGAAGGGATACCAGCTGTAAAAATACTGAATGAAGGTTTGATTTCAGCAATGTCTGCGGTCGGCGAAAGATTTAAAGAAGGGGAAATATATGTTCCTGAAATGCTTATAGCAGGCAGGGCAATGTCCCAGGGAATGAAAATACTTGAGCCCATACTTACCAAAACAGGTGTAAAGGCTGTAGGAAGGGCTGTAATGGGAACGGTAAAGGGAGACCTTCATGATATTGGTAAAAATCTGGTTATAATGATGCTTAAAGGTACGGGGATCGAGGTTTATGATCTTGGCGTCGATGTTCCCAAAGAAGTATTTGCCCAAAAGGCCGAAGAACTGCATGCCGATATTATCGCTATGTCTGCTCTTCTGACAACTACGATGCCGGCTATGAAAGATGTAGTGGAGGAACTCAAGAAGAGAAACATAAGAAATAAATATATAGTGATGATAGGCGGAGCACCTGTAACAGATGAATATGCAAAGGAAATAGGAGCCGACTATTATACTGCGGATGCTGCAACTGCCGCAGAAGTAGCCAAGAAGGCTTTGATTGAAAGACAGAATTAAAGGGGGACATGCTATGGCTAAAACATTTGATAAGTTGGCATATAAATCAAAAGACGAATTTCTGTATGGTTACAGTCCGAATCCCGTCAAGACAAAAAATGGGCTTGTAATAGGCGGAGGAGATGTCTATCCGGAAATCAATTTTACACTTCCGCCGATGAATATAAATGAAAGCACGATGCCTGAGGTCAGAAAACAGTACACCATGATAATAAATGGAGTGCTAAAGCGTGCAAAGGAGCTTCATGCCCCGGGAATCGCAGTTGAACTTGAGCTTTTGCCTCCAATGACGCTGAATCCTAAATGGGGTATTGAAGTTCACAAGCTCGTGCGTGATGCTATGTTTGAATATGAAGCAAAATACGGGCTAAAGAGTGTTATGAGAATAACGCCAAATGATACCCGTGAAATATTAAGGCCTCCTTTCTTAAGGAGAGGTGAACCATGGGAGAATATGCTCAAAACATTTGAAGGGTGTGCAAAGGATGGGGCGGATTTCCTCGCGATAGAATCTACGGGAGGAAAAGAAATAGACGATGATGCTTTAGTAAATGCAGACCTAAGGAAGGTAATTTTTTCGTTAGGAGTCCTCGGAGTAAGGGATATGAGGTATTTATGGGGCAATATAGTGAAGATAGCCGACGAGACAGGAAGCATAGCATCCGGCGATACCGCCTGCGGTTTTGGGAATACAGCAATGATACTTGCTGAACGCGGCTTTATACCAAGGATGTTTGCGGCGGTTGTAAGAACAGTAACTGTCGAGAGAAGCCTTGTAGCATATGAAATGGGCGCCGTAGGGCCAAGCAAGGACTGCGCATACGAAGGGCCTTATATGAAAGCCATGGCGGGAGTTCCTATTGCTATGGAAGGCAAATCCAGCGCATGTGCGCATCTTACTTCGGTCGGCAATGTTTCACAGGCTGTAGCCGACTTGTGGAGCAATGAGTCGGTCCAGAACGTGAAATTATTAAGCGATATGGCTCCGGTAGTTTCGATGGAACAGCTTATATATGATTGCAGGCTTATGAATGAAGCTAAAAATGACGGCCACGAGAGTATGCTGAAGCTTAGAAACTGGCTTTCGGATTCCGACAGCAGACTTGATCCCCAGGCTTATGTGCTGAGGCCCGATGTCGTATATGACATAAGCTCTGAAATCATAAAAGAAAAGGATGCTTTCTTAAGGACCAAAAAGGCTGCGGAAGTTACAATCGAGAAATTAAGAAATGCCATTTCAAATAAAGAATTAAAGGTTGAAAAGAAGGAAGAACGATGGCTTGATATTATGGAGAGCCAGCTTGATGATATTCCGGATGACGAAGAGAAATTCTGGAATGAAATTAAAGACGAAATCGAACCCGGCAAATTCAGGCCGGAAGAATACGGACTCAAATAATTTAACATTTAAAAACCCCGGAAATCTTTTCCGGGGTTTTTAAATGGTGTGCCATGGAGGATGCGTCCGGATTCAAGTCTGGCAAATGAGTGCTCAAGATGCACAAGTTCACTTATAGAATTTGTTCGCATTATTTTTTTGTTCGTGGTAATATAAAAATAATGATAAAAAATTGGGAGTGTTAAAATGAAAGCTGTAATCACGGCAGTTGGATGCGACAGGATAGGGATAATAGCCGGGATAAGCAAGGTGCTTGCAGAGAAAAATGTAAACATTATGGATATAACTCAGACGATAATGCAGGAGTATTTCACAATGACAATGCTGGTAGACATATCGAAGGCCAGTGTCCAGTTTAATGAGCTTAAAGAGAGTATTGAAGAAGAGGGCAGAGAGTTGAAGATTTCGATCTTAATACAGCGGGAGGAGATATTTAAATCCATGCACAGGATATGAAGGATGACTTTCGGAATTTTAACTGCTCTAAGACGGAAATTTCGCAGCAATTTACTTTATACACAGGAGGGGTAATACGTTGATTGATTCCAATGAGATTATTGAGACAATAAACATGATCGAAAAACAGAAGCTGGATATAAGGACGATTACTATGGGCATATCGCTCTATGATTGCTGCTCAGATGATGGCAATACAGCGCGAAGGAAGATATATGATAAAATATGCAGATGTGCCAAAAACCTTGTTAAGGTTGGAAATGATATAGAGGCTGAATATGGCATACCTATTATAAATAAAAGGATATCCGTTACACCCATTTCAAGCATTGCGGAATCGTCCGGAGAGAAAAATTATGTGGAATATGCGAAAACCCTTGATTCCGCGGCTAAGGCTGTGGGGGTTAACTTTATCGGGGGATTCACGGCGCTGGTACATAAGGGATATACAAAGGGTGATTATACGCTTATCGATTCCATACCGGAGGCCTTGAATGTTACAGACAGGGTGTGTTCTTCCGTAAATGTAGCTACAACCAGAGCAGGAATCAATATGGACGCAGTAGCGAAACTGGGTGAAATAATTAAAAGAACTGCAAATGTTTCGGCAGGGAAAGACGAGCTGGCATGCACAAAACTCGTCGTTTTTGCGAATGCTCCCGAAGATAATCCATTTATGGCGGGTGCTTTTCACGGCGTTGGCGAACCCGAATGCGTCATAAATGTCGGAGTAAGCGGGCCTGGCACTGTAAAGGCTGCATTAGAGACAGCCGCAGGTGCTAATTTTGATACTGTGGCCGATATAATAAAGAAGACGGCGTTTAAGATAACCAGAATAGGACAGCTTGTTGCGCTGGAAGCGTCCAAAAGGCTGAATGTACCCTTTGGGATCGTCGACCTTTCCCTTGCGCCGACAAATGCTGTCGGGGACAGTATAGCGCATATACTTGAGGAAATGGGCATAGAAAGCTGCGGAGCACCAGGCACTACGGCTGCACTGGCTCTTTTAAACGATGCGGTAAAAAAAGGCGGTATTATGGCGTCCTCCCATGTGGGCGGTTTAAGCGGAGCTTTCATACCTGTAAGTGAAGATTCAGGCATGATAGAAGCCGTCGAAAGAGGCTCACTTTCCCTAGAGAAACTGGAGGCCATGACATGTGTGTGCTCTGTAGGATTAGATATGATCGCGATTCCCGGTGATACTCCGGCTGAAACCATATCTGCGATGATTGCGGATGAAGCATCCATAGGTGTTATCAACAACAAGACAACCGCCGTCCGCATCATTCCGGCTATAGGGAAAAAAGTAGGAGATTATGTTGAATTCGGAGGCTTGCTCGGAAGAGCACCCGTGATGGCTGTCAGCAATTTTTCAAGCAGTAAATTCATAAAAAGAGGGGGAAGGATACCCGCCCCCATACATAGCCTCAAAAATTGAATTAAGTTAAAACAATTCCTCTCGCGGTGTATCGCTGTTGCCGTTTTTTATTGTAGGTGACGGTTGAGAATTATATACCCTTGAAAATGGAGGCACGCTGTGCGTAAGCCATACATTGCCTCCTATAATGGAATCATGGCCGATTTCCGTATCTCCCCCGAGTATGGTTGCTCCGGCATATATGATTACGTTATCACCTATATTGGGATGACGTTTGATACCCTTTATCGGATTACCCTTATCATCCAACGGAAAACTTTTTGCCCCGAGTGTTACGCCCTGATAAAGTTTAACATTATTGCCTATTTCGCATGTTTCTCCAACTACGACGCCTGTGCCGTGGTCTACAAAAAAGCTGGTCCCTATTTTTGCACCCGGGTGTATATCTATTCCAGTGACAGCGTGTGCATATTCGGACATTATTCTCGGTATGACAGGCACTCCAAGCTGGCAAAGTACATGAGATATCCTGTATATGCTTATTGCCGTTATCGAGGGGTAGCTCATAATTATTTCCTCGGTAGTATGTGCTGCAGGATCGCCGTCGTATGCGGCCTGTATATCTGTCTGGAGGATCCTCCTTATATCAGGCAGCCTGTTTATAAGTTCTATCGTAATATCGTTGGCCATATCCATGCATTTTGTGCAATCTCTTTTTTCCTTATCGTTAAAATCACATTTATTTATGAAAACTTTTTCGATTAAATCGTTGAGTTCAAGAGCTGCAGACCTGATATTGTTACCTATAAGTACATTGACTTTAAACTCATCTATAGGATATTTTTCATATACTCCCGGGAAAAGTGCCGATCTCAGGTAATGGAGCACCCTGTTTATGCTTTCTTTGCCTGCAAATCCTATGGTTTTGTCGCTGAAAAAATAGTCTCTGTTTATATCTTCAATAGACTGAGCAATATTCGGTATTTTATTGTTAAGCCAATCAGTCAGTTTCAAATAATCATCCCCAATTGCCAAAATATCTATACTTATATAATATTATATTGCAGTTAAATTGCAGCTATAATTTAACTGCTTTGCCGGCCTAAATATTTTATTATATTAATTTTTTGTTAACACGGCTTCATCTATAAATTATATATTATTTTCGCCGAATATGTAAGCGGAAATTAACATTAGGGTATATATATTTATAGTTCTTAATATAAGATTTGGTATAAATAGAACTGTGATGTTTTTGAACAGCGAAATGAGCATTATGAAAGTTTTGATAAGTTCTTGGCTTTGCTGCCGCAAAAGAATCCTTAGAGCTTTTGAATGTTTGAGTGAAACGAGTTTCAAAAGCTCTTGGCTTTTTAAGGCTGCTGGCCTTAGAACTTACAAAACTTGAATCTGGCGAATGAGTGTTCAAAACATCACAGTTCTATATTATGAATCGAAGATGACGGGATTTGCAGCATATAATGCGAATAGGATGTGCACAATGAATAAATATTTCATGTGCACATCCTATTCGCATGCTTTCGGATACGATTTTTTACATCAAAATATCATTTACATTTTTCTGGTTTACAAAATACATTCTCGTCCACATCTTTTTATCAGGCGGATTTTTTCCGGCGGTGATATTATTATACAGATAAACGATGGAGCTATAGCTTTGACCGAAGGGATCCTGCCCGATGGATGCCGTTATGACACCTTTTTTGATATATTCGATTGTTTTATCTATAAAATCAAAGCAAATTATCTTTATGGTTCCAGAAAGCTTCAATTCTTCAACAGCCTTTGCAACACCGCTTATACCTCCTGCGCAGATAAATATGCCTCTTAAATCGTTAAATTTCGATAAAAGCTCTTTTGTCTTCTTATAGGCTTCCAGATCGTTGTCATGCACTTCTCTTTCAAATGCGATTTCCATATCTTTTATATCGCCGATAACATTTTTAAATCCGTCGCTTCTGAGCTGATGGCCGCTTATATTGAAGTCGCTTGTTATGATGCCAACTTTTCCTTCCCTGCTCAGGGCATCTGCCATCAGATGAGCTGCAAATTCTCCTGCTTTATACGGATTTTGACCAACGAATACGATTCTTTTGCTGTCTTGAAGATCGCTGTTAAATGTAGCTACAGGAATGCCGCTTTCAACTGCTTTATTTATAAGAGGGACAGTTTCTTTATAATATCCGACAACAGAGATGCCGTCGTATTTTTTCTGTATGCAGTCATTTATGGCATTTTTAAAGTTCTCTGCCGACGGCTCATTTATTTCTATGCTTTCAATATCGGTATTGCATTTTGAAAGTTCTTTTTTAGCATACATTATACCCTGCTTTATAAAATTCCAGAATTCCGCATTGCATGGGTATATTATGGATATCTTAAGGCGCTTTGAAGGTTTCTGATCGACCGGTTTTACGCTCGTATTAAACTTCGATGTAAGATTTTCAATTTTTTTGAGCATCGACGAAAGACCATCCGAAGATTTTGTTATCTCCTGGAGTTCTGCAACGCTTTCTTCTATAGCTGCGGCAACTTCCTGAGTACCGGATGTCACTTTATTTGAAGCATCATAGAGTTTGCTGCTGAGCGCATTGGCATCCTTAGCTGAATCGTTGATGTTGGATGTTTCCTTGTTTATTTCATTCATACTATCAAGTATGACATCGCTCTGGTTGTCTATCTTTGAAAATAAATCCTTTACGCTTGCAAATAGCTTTTCACTTTTTTCAAAACTGTTTATACATTCTCCTATGCTCTCTTCTACGGAACTGCTGTTCTCAAGTACGGCTTTAATAATCTTGTATATTTTATCTGTTCCATCCATTGCGGCCTCAGAAAGCTTTGTTGTCTCATCGGCGACAACGTTAAACCCCTTTCCGGCTTCACCGGCTCTTGCCGCCTCGATAGATGCATTCAGCGCGAGCATTTTAAGCTTTTCACTTATATCATTTATAAAATCAGTAACTCCCGTTATCTGCTTTATGCTGTCTTTTAATTTGACAAGGAAATCCGAAGTATTGTTGAGATCCGTTGAAATCACGTTGATTTGTTCATTATATGTATTTAATTTATCGATCCCGCTGTTTGTAACCGTGCTGGTATTCCGGGCTATCGATTCTGTATTTTTTATATGCTTGAGTATCGTGTCAACTCTTTTGCTCACATTATCTAAATTTTCGGCTGTTTTCTTCACAAGAGACAGTTGTTCCTGGGTTTTAAATGCTATATCCTGTATTGTAGAAGACGCCTGCTCGTTGCCTTTATAACTCATTTGTGTACCCTTTGACAGCGTATCCACAGAATCGGAAATAACGAGTATGTTGTTTTTAGTCTGCTCTATAAAAGATAGCAAGCTGGATTTCATATCGTTAAACGCAGTTGCCAGCATTCCGAAGTTGCTCTCATCATTTAAGACCAAATCGTTTACGTTCAAATCACCCTGGGATAACGTTTTGGCATATTTGATGATATCTCTTACAGGCCTGAATAATAGCTTGAACGATATAAACGCCGTGATATCCAGTAATATCAATAAAAATAAAATAATTTTTATGCCTGTTTTAAAAGATCCATTGATCTCAGGCAATATTACATATAAAAAGTATAAGAGAAGAGGAATCTGTATAAATAATGATAGATAAAAGATGAGTTTATGATTGACCTTTCTTTTGTCACTATAGAATAATTTTAAAAATTTAGCCATAGGCCATACCCCCAATAGAAATTAAAGTTAATCAATTATACATAATTGCATATAGACAAATACTATATATTATTTTCGGCATAAGTTTCAAAATATTTATACTAAATCTTCGGTTCACCGAATGGGTACATATATAAATACTTAAATTCGTAATTTGGCTTATGTTATTTTGAACACTCATTTATATTACACCCATTTGAATATGTCCTGCGACGTTTTGAATACTTCATTATAAATAAAAAGCTCCCGATTATTATAAATCGGGAGGAATTATATTTTTTAAATAATGGACCGGATAAACGGTATTTCTGTATAATGCATATTTAAAATTGGTGTATTCTTTTTCTAAGCCAGTATGTCTCAGAAACATTTTCGTTTTCAAATCCGTACTGCGCGGCCAGTGAAGTAATAATCGCAGAGCAAGATATAAATAAGACAGCTCCCTGCGGACCGAATATCGTAGCATCCACCAAACCGTGGCTTATTATAATGGCTTGTACACCGGCCAGCACAGGAGTCAGTTTGCATTTGTAGAAATGAAGCAACATCAAACCTTTAAACAGATAATATTTCATATAAAGATATATGCAAACACCAACAATTCCAAGTGTAGATGCAAATGTGAGCAATATATTGTGGGCATGGGGTTCTCTTACATAAAAATTAAATAAATCCTTGCTTGCAAAATATATGCCCAGAAGCCCGCTTCCTGTTATAGGTTCATTCCTGAAAAGCGATAAAGAGCCGAGCCATATTTCCCAGCGGCTGTTTATCGACCTGTTTACATCATGCTGCATTGAAGTATTGAGATTGTTCAATATGGGGTTTTGTTCGCCAATCTTGAACGCGTCTATAATTTTAGTGCGTGATATAAACTGAGGAACTACAAACATCAAGAGCACCACAAAAACAAATAATGAAAACAGGGAAAACATATTCTTTTTATCGTTTTTAAAATAAGTATATGCCATGATTCCGCATAATAAACCGAATGCCGCACCGCGAGATCCGGTAAGATCAAGTATGAACAAAAATAAAAGTATAAGCAGCATATACAAAAACTTCGTTTTCTTAACGGCATTATCATAAAAATAATAGCATATAAGTATTATCGCAGAAAACCAGGTTCCTGCAACATTCGGATTCCCAAAGGTCGCAGATATTCTGTAATTAAGTTTTGAAATACTGCTTTGAGGAATGCCAAACGACATACCGAAAAAACGTCCCCAGCTTACCTTGTTATAGACCAAGCATGTAACTTTTTCGGCAATACCTATAAATGCAGACAACACAGCAAAAAGTATGACATACTTCAATAACCTTTCTATGCTTTCCTTATCCGTATAATAATTCTGCAAATATATGCTTACGAAAAAAGAAAGCAAGAAAGCTATGGATGCAGTGGCTGAAATAGGATTTTTGTTCAGCAAACCCGAGATAAAGGACCATAAGAACAATAAAATCAGTCCCGTATTCCATGGATTTTTATGTAACAACAATCCATTACCCTGCATCACTTTATAGGCCACAAACATAACAGGTATTATCGTTGTATATGGCGATATCATCAATAACAATATATTAACAGGTAACATTTTTCAATTACTCCTTTTCCAATTTCCATATTATTATACACCATACGATACATATAATAAACAATAATAACAAAAGTTAAAATATTGTTAACGTGCAATTCATAATATGGAGTCAAATTGCTGTGGAAGACTGCTGCAAGGCATATGGGCGCATTAAGATTATATTTAAAGAATATTATGGAATATTTTTCAAATATAAAAAATAAATCTGGTGCCATATTCATTTGCAGGTTGATTTTTTACGGCTGCAATCCGTCTTTAAGGTAGCGCCATTCAAGGTTGTCATCCTTTTTCATGGAGTAACTGCCTGAGCCTATGGACATCTTCTTGCCATTTATATAAAAGCACCAGCCGCTTGAAGGGCCGGCCTTTTTCTCATATAATCCAGCTATCATGGAAAAGTATGTGCTCTGCCCCGTTATTTGCGCTCTGTATTTAATCCCGCCGCTTTTTAATGCATTTATCGTAGCCTGAGCAGCTGTCTGCCCGCTGTACTCTACCCTTGAGGAGAACAGCGTTTTTCCTGAAACAGTGTCCGCTACTCTAAAATTATAGGGAAGCTCTTTTGCAGGCTTCGTATCCGTGCTTTTGCTTTTATCAGTAGCAGTTTTGTCTGCATCGGAAGAGCCTGATTTTTTAGTACCTTCCTTTTGCGTATCCGGCGCATCGCTCTTTTCAGTATTATTATTGCCTTTTTGTACGTCGGCAGTATCTGTGTTTTTCGTACCGTTTGGACTTTGCTTCTGTATATTACTGCCTTTTAAATATCCGACATCGCCCGTATTGGTGGAAGCGGTATTGACATATCTATTCTGCAGGCCTCTCGAGAGCAAAAACAGTCCCGAACAGAATATAATAACTGCCGCTATAAGCGCAATTTTTTTCATTTTCATGCTTGTTTACCTCTTTTAATCAATAATAACGCGGCGGTAATGCCGCCAAGTATTATCAGTATGCCGGCAGCAACGGTTGTAGTATTAAAAAGTGAAGCTTTTTTTGCATTATCCACCAAACTGCCGCTGTCAGTCAGAAAATAATCGCTGCAGTGTGTCAGGCCGATTGTTACGAATCCGTCCATATCTTCTTTAAGAGGGCCTTCTATTTTTTCTGCACTGCCTGAATCCGGATTAAAATAATAAAGGTATAAATCCTTGCCGGATCTTCCTTCAAGCCACTTTGAGTCAGGCTTTATTTTAACTTCAGCCTTTCCAGGGAGAATGCCATTATCCATGAACGAGATTATGAATATATTATATTTTCCGTATTTAGATATAATCTTATTCTTATATTCCGGCGTATCGTTAAGAGCTATATTCACATCCTTTGCAGCATTTTTTATATCAGCACCATTGAATGTCCAGCTTATATCTCCATATTCGAATGTAATCGATCTATTGAGCCCTGAAATCGCATCGAATATGGATTTATCGATTATGCTGTTGTTGGATGCATCGACAGTTATATTACCGTCTGTGTTTTTTATGGCATATAGTATATCCTCCGTATTATTCATAAGAGGTTCATTGCTTGTAGTGCCGGTTACCTGTTCATTATTCCCTGAAGCAATTTCTATATTCGTGCTTGCTGAAACTGAAGGAACACCGTTTGAAGTTGAAGGAACGGAAGTCGGCACTGTGTCTTTGCCTGCTTCTTTTTTTGCGGTACTTGCATGCCCTTGTATATCTGATCCTGAATTTTCATCTGGATTAGCGTTATTATAGTTATATACAGGCAATGTTTTTGCATCTATATTGCTGCTGTAAAAGTCGTATTTTCCTGATTTTTTATATTCCTTCAATGCTATAAGGGCCCTCAGCGCTTCCTCGGTTGCTATAAAGTCGTCGGCGCCGTCCTTTGAATGCTTAAACTGCCCGTCCTTGCCTTTATAGGATAGCAGGGCTGAAAATAAATCTCCTTTTGCTTTTTTAAATAATGCCCCTTCAGGATCTATCCCGACGGATGTGAGGCCTGTTATTGCAAATGATAGACTTTCGCTGGAATAATCGTAAATGCCAGGAAGGTATCCGCTTTCATTTTCGATTGCCGCAAGGCTTTTGACGGCTTTATCAACTAAATCCTTGACTTTGGTATCGCCAATGTACGGGGACAGCGCATTCAAGGCGGCGCCTGTGATATCCGGATCTATCATATTGCCTCCCATAAGAGACCAACCGTATATATACTTGCCTTCAAATTTACATCTCATAGCTTTTTTTAGTATATCGTCCTTTAATTTTTCCCTTGAAATAGGGTATCCGCCATCTTTTGCATTTGTGTAGCTGTATACAAACATTCCAAAAATGTCATCGTTTATAAGAAAATCACCTATATTCCTGCCAAAAAGCTCGGATATAAGGTTGCGCCCTGTAAAGTCATACGGGCTGTAACCTGCTGCAGTCAACGACAGTATCAGCTTCTCAAGCTCCGTGTTTGAGTAATCTGCGATTCCGTTTTCCTTTATATCCTTTACATATTCATTTAAAAAACTCTCATCTATTTTAAGCCTAAGTTTATTGAGGCTTATGGCAGCCCACGGAGATTCCTGGTTCCTTTCGATGTATCCTGATGTATTTTTAATCTCCGAATCTATATTCTTTATTTCTTTATTATTATTGCTGTTATATAAATCATCATATGCCGAATCGCTGTGATTTAAAATCGGGGGATTCACATTATCAATTTTAAATATTCCCTTATCCATTACGACAGATGGTGTTTTATCTATATTATAGCCGCTTATTTTATAAGTATGCTCCCCGAATTTCAGACCCGGGACTGTTATTTCGCCGTTATTATCCGTAACATAGGTTAAATTATCGATATTTATTCCCGCGTTTGCAATGGGTGTATCTATATTTTTATTTTGCATATAATCAAAGTGCGAATAGTTAAACTTCATCTTAAACTGCTCATTTTCTTTTACAACATTCGGGGTGAATGTTATTTTATTTAAAATCGATGTCGACATAAAGTCACCGAAATAGACTATTATCATATCTCCATTTTCAGGAATATACTGATTCATGCCTACCATAGGGATTATTACATTATTTTGATCCTTGACATAGTACATCCATCCCGACATTCCACCATAGTCCCCAGAACCGATATTATCGATGGATGTTATATATGTCTTTGACGAGTCTTCACCATATGGTATCTTATTTTTATCCATGACTTTTTCAAATATATCCAGAGCGTTTTTACCGCTTGCATCTCCCTCGGCGATCGTTCCGCTTAAGCCCTCGACCCTTACGGAAGCTTTTGGATAGCTTTCTGCCATAGCTTTTAAATTCAATGCAGGTGATAATTGTGCGATGATTATTGCAAAAGATAGTAAGATATAAAGAATCCTTTTTTTCATTTTAATTCCTCCTGCTCATATGTTATTTCCATGCGTTTTTTAAACCTGTTTAAGACTTTTAAAAAATTATTATAAAATATCATCGAAAAGACGAAATTGCTTCCGGCATGCATTATATCGAATGTAAGTCCCGTCAAATAAGCAAGGGCTATGGTTTTTAAATTCAAGGGTCTTACAAAACCCGCTACATGCCATAGATTCATTATCCAATCGAATAGAAATCCATACAAAAAGCAAAGTATCGAAAACTTCTCAACGGATATGTGCCTGTTTGTCTTGCCGATAAAACCCGAAATAATACCTATAATTCCCCACGATATCATCTGCCAGGTAGTCCAAGGCCCCTGACCCAAGAATATATTAGACAAAAATGCTCCGGTGCTTCCCACCAGAAATCCTTCATAAGGGCCAAATACCAGCCCGGATAGAGCAACAAGAAAAGTCGTGGGTTTGATGTTTGGAAGGGGGGCGAAAATAACTCTTGCGGCTGCGGAAAAGGCACTGATAGTTGCGATCAAGGCGATCTCCTTTGTCCCCATTTTGCTTTTTTCGAAATAAAAATAGCTCAGAAAAAGTATGGCTATAACCGCAACCGACAATATATTTGAAAAACCTTCTATGGAAGTTTTCCAGATAGTCAATGCCAAAAGCGCCAGGATGATGGCAAGGGATAAAACTATGCTTATTTTTTTCATTCATGCTCCCCTCCGGCGGATAAAAGTGCCTGCTCCAGTGTAAAAAGATGCTCATTTTTGTTTCTTAAAAGCCTGTTTATTTCAGTTGTATAGTATATCCCTCCGCTTAAAACGCTGTCTCTGCTTCCGTCCGCAGCAATTTCCCCGTTAAACATGAGGACAAATCTGCTGCAATACCTGGCGGCAAATTCTATGTCATGGGTTATAAGCACTATTGTGGTGCCCGATCCATTGAGCTTTTTCAATGTACAGCCAAGTTTGCTCAGGACATTTCCATCAAGCCCCCGCGTGGGTTCGTCGAGAAGGAGTATTTTGGGCTTTAAAACTATGATAGATGCGATGGCAACCCTTTGCCTTTCCCCTCCGCTTATATCCCGCGGGTTTTTATTTCTAAGATCGTATATTCCCAGTAAATCCAGTGTTTCATCGATTATCCCCTCATCTTTTATCCCGTAATTGTCCAGCGTAAACTTCAGCTCATCGTATACTGTATCTTTTGATATATAATCATTGGGGTTTTGCGAAACATAGCCGCATGTCCTGGCAATTTTACTCACCGTCTGTTTGCAGGCTTCAGCCCCCAGTATCCTTATGCTGCCCGAATATTTCAAAAAGCCCATGATAGATCTTAAAAGCGTGCTCTTTCCCGCTCCGTTTGCGCCTATGATGCCTGCAAAATCGCCTCCATATATCTTTAAATCAATATCTTTAATGGCTCTTATTGAACCAAAGTCGACGGAAAGATTTTTTATGCCGATAACTTCTTTAGACTTTTTGTCATAATGTACAGGCACAGGATTAAAGTCAAAGTGTGAAAGCTTTTGCCTGTTTTCTTTAAAGCTTCCAGGCATTTTGAAAATTCCGAGGGATTTTGAAAGCCTTAAGCCGGTCGGCAGAAAATTTGTTATATAGCTGTTGGCGCTTTCATATAATTCTCCGGCAGTACCGCAAAATAATAAGCGTCCCCCTTTCAGGACGGCTATCCTGTCCGCGCTGTCGAACCACCTGTTTATCCTCTGCTCTATTACGATAATGTTTATACCGAGTTCCTCGTTGACTTTTTTTGCAAGGGAAATGACTTCCTCCGACGAGGATGGATCAAGCTGCGATGTCGGTTCATCGAGTATTATGCATCCCGGCAAAAGGGCTATTGCTGATGCCAAAGCAACTTTTTGCTTCTGACCCCCCGACAGGGTATTTATATCCCTGTTTGAAAGATCAAGTATTCCCGAAAACTGAAGGGCTTCAAAAACCCTTCTCTTGATATTTCCCTCATGGATTCCGATGTTCTGAAGGCCGAATGCAACCTCCCTGTGCACCTTATCCATCACCAACTGCCTTTCAGGGTCCTGAAAGACCATTGTTATCTCTTTTGAGCGTTCCTTATGGCTCATTTCTTTTATGGGCTTTCCCGCTATTAAAATGCTGCCTGATATGGTACCGCCATAAAAACCAGGCACAGTGCCTGCGATGCACTTTGCAAGGGTCGACTTGCCCGAGCCGGATTCTCCGGCAATGAGCAGCATATCCCCTTTATCTATTTTTAAGGTTATATCTGACAGGGCGTTTTGCTCCTCTGATGGATATCTGTAATTTAAATTATTGATGTCGATGTATTTCATCCTGCGTTTCACCAGCCATGCAAAAGAATATGATGCAAAAAAATATAATCGCTAAAAACATTAAAAATATATTTTTGTTAAAAACTAAAACATATGTGCCTGCATAAGCATCGAATGCATCAGAGTGATTAAGCTTAAATATTATAAACATAAATGATAATACCGCCACGAAAACCAATACGATACAGTCTTTTAGCTTAAAATGCTGTCTGTCATATATACTCCTGCTTCCGCTTAAAAAACCCTTTACATAAACTGCCTCGCCTATGTCGAATGCTCCGTCAAGGGAGCTTTCAAGAAGCACGGAAAGCACGGGCACATAGCTTTTTATCTTCTCCTTGATGCTTTTCCCTTCAAAGTTTAAGCCTCTTACGCTGTATATCTCTTTGAGGCTTTTAAATCTTTGGCGCATGTTCGGCAAAAGCTTCAGCCCTATCATAACCATAAGGGTGGACTTTGGCATTTTAGCTGAAAAATATACCGCTGCCCGATCCGAATCTACAAGCACGTCAAACAGCATAAAAATAAATATTACGAGAAGTATTTTAAAGGAAAGTATTGCACTCGATACCAAAGCTTCAAGGGTAAATGTTTTTCCGGGGATGCTAAATAATGCTGTTTGACCTTCCGGAGCGAAAAAAATATTTATGAGAAATATCACAGTGAAAAAAGGCGCGGCAAAAATAATGCTTGTTTTAAGCCTGGCAATACCTTCGCCGGTTATCAACATGAACAGGGAGGATATAAAAATACCGAGCAATAAAGGTGGATTACTGGTTGTAAAAGACAATATCAGCATAAATAAAATGACGGCTATGCCGGTTAAAATATGATATTCATTATAACTTTTTTTCATTTTTCCTCCCGATAAATATCCGGATATGTCTTCAAAATAACAAAAGCCTGTACCTTACAAAGGCACAGGCTAAAATTTTGCGATAGAACACGACCCGAAAATTCACCTTTCCTTCCCTCCGAAGGCATTACTTGAACTAAACAGGCAGGTTTCCTGACTTGCGGATCATCTTACTTCCCGGCCTTCCCAATCATATAGGTGGCATCTCGGGTTTCATTCCCACATACAGTAGCGGGGGCTGTACCGGCATTTAACCGGATTCCCTTTTAATCTTTCATATATGACATATAAAAGACACCTGTTTAAATATTTACTTCTTTAATTATTATACCGATTGTAGGCTGTATGTCAATAATATATAATAAATTTATATGGATATTAAGAATATTTTTATATGAACTTCAATTCGTAATTTGAACTTATGTTATTTTGAACACTCATTCGGCAGATCCAAGTTTTGTAAGTTCTAAGGCCAGCAGCCTTAAGAATCCAAGAGCTTTTGAAACTCGCCTGCACTCAGGCACTCAAAAGCTCTAAGGATTTTTTTGCGGCAGCAAAGCCAAGAACTTATCAAAACTTTCATAATGCTCATTCGTTGCTCAAAACAACATAATCCTATTTATGCCTGATCTCATATTGCGAATCGAAGTTATATGAAGAATATTATTCCAATCGCTGGAGGTTCCATGACTTATATATTAATGGAGGTGCGCTATGGAGAGGGTATCTATTCAAAGATGTGACGAATATGACTTCCCAAAAGTTAAAGATGCGGTTTACCGATGCCTTGACGGTATTCTAAGGATAAAGAAAGATGAGATCCGCGGGAAAAAAGTGCTGATAAAGGCAAACCTTTTGAAAAGAGATAGTCCGGAGGATGACGTAACGACCCATCCGTTTGTAGTTGAGGCTATAGCAAGGTATCTTATGGATATTGGATGCAATGTGATTGTAGCGGACAGTCCAGGAGGGCCTTTCAATAAAAATGTGCTCAAAGCCGTATATGAAAAGTGCGGCATGAAGGATGCCGCCGACAGGGCAGGATTCATGCTAAACTATGATATATCGTATGTTACGGTACATGACGATAAAGCAAAGATGCTCAGGTCCATGGAGATAATAAAAGCCGTGGAGGATGCGGACTTTGTAGTATCGGCTGCAAAGCTGAAGACTCATGGCATGATGACTTTTACAGGTGCAGTCAAGAACTTATTCGGGGTGGTGCCAGGCTTCACCAAAGCAGAATATCATTTAAAAATGAGGAATGCATCAAATTTTGCGGAGCTTTTAGTGGATATATGCGACTATGTAAAACCGCTGTTTTCCGTAATAGACGGCGTGGAAGGCATGGAGGGCAATGGACCTTCTGCAGGGGAAAAAAGAAAGGTAGGACTTATAATGGCATCTGAAAATCCCTATGCTCTTGATACGGTAGCTGCCCATATTATAGGAATAAATCCCAAAAGCGTTCCGACAATAAATGCTTCGTATAACAGGGGATTATTAAGCGGAAGCGTGGACGATATAGAAATAGAGGGAATACCGTTAAACGATATAAATATAAAACCCTTTGAACTTCCAAACTCGATTGTATCGTTTTATGCAAAGGGTAAGATTCCAAAATCCGTTGAAAATATTTTAATAAATACATTTCAGCCAAGGCCGGTTTTTAATTATAATGTTTGTATATCCTGCGGCGTCTGCATGAGGAACTGTCCGGCATCTGCCATAGAGATGATTGATAAAAAGCCTCATGTGAGCCTTGATAAATGCATCCGGTGTTTTTGCTGCCATGAGCTTTGCCCTCGAAAAGCCGTGGGTATTAAAAGAAACTGGTTTTACGGAAGGATATTTGGAAATAAAAAAATTTATAAAGCATAAGACTTTTTTAAAATTATTACGTATTTATATATGTGTATGTAATTTGACTAATCTTTGAAAGAGGTGAAGAAATATGTACAGAAAATTTTATCGTTCCAGGAAAAACAGGTTGCTTGCCGGCGTGTGCGGCGGCATTGGTGAATATTTTAATATAGACCCGACAATTGTGAGGATTCTGTGGGTGCTTATAAGTCTGAACGGTATAGGGATTGCTGCATATATAATATGTGCAATAATAATACCGGATGAAGATTTTTCCGACTCCCAAAGCAGCGGACAGTTCAACGACACAAAATATAACTTTAATCCGGAAAAAACAAGCCTTATAATAGGTGGAATTTTTGTCGCAATAGGTGTTATTTTGATTGGCAGGCGTTACTTTTACTGGCTGGACAAATATTTGTGGCCTCTGGCAATTATAGTACTCGGTATAGTAATTATCATTAACGGCAGGAGGAAGCAATAATATGAATAAGGGCAATATATGTTTCGGAATTTTTCTGATAACCATAGGAATATTCATCATCTTGATAAATTTCGGCATAATTGACTGGTCGATTTTGGATGCTTTTTTTGAAATATGGCCTGTAATACTTATAGTCATAGGTATAAATATCATATTCAGGAACAATACGATAGTGAAGACCATTTCCTGGCTTCTGTTTTTGGCGTTGCTTATAGGATACAGTTATTATCACAGAGATCAACCGGGATTTTATAAAAGAAACTGGGAAAATGGAAGGGACTTAAAGATTGAAGAAAAAACTGAAATAAAAGGCGATAAACTGAGCATGGATGTTGGGGGCACAAAGTTTTATTTATGATTTTATGGTAAAATTAAACGCCTAAAATGGTACTAAGAGGTTAATTAAAGAGCAAATAAAAGATCCCTCTGCATTGAAAATCAGAGAGATCTTTTATTTGAAATTAATGCAGGTAACTTAACGGGTTAACCGGAGTTCCATTTCTTCTTATTTCAAAGTGGGAGTGGGATCCGTGCGAGTCACCTGTATTTCCAACATCGGCAATATGCTGTCCTTTATTTACTCTTGCCCCTGTTTTAACAAGCAATCTGGAATTGTGGGCATAATACGTCTCAAGTCCGCTGCCGTGTGATATTATCACAAGGTAGCCGTAACCGCCGTTATCCCAGCCGCTGAACACTACTCTCCCGCCTGCATAGGCATATACATCGGTTCCTGTCGGAGCCGCTATATCTATTCCCTTATGAAATTTACCGTTTCTGTTGCCAAAGCCTGAGGAAATACGGCCATGCACCGGCCAGATTCCGATATTTATGCTCGATGAAGATCTCGATGCGACTTTTTTGGGACTTGCGCTTTTTGCACTGGAGGCTTTTGCAGCCTGTGTAGCAGTTTGATTTTCGACTGATGCGACCTTTTGGGCATCCACATCCGGAATAAGGATGGCCTGCCCGATTTTCAGTTCATCCGGTGATTCCAGGCTATTTGCCTTTATTATGCTGTCAACGTCGATCTCAAATGCCGATGACAGATCCCATAGCGTATCCCCTTGTTTAATTATGTATTTGGAAAGATCGCTTTTATTTGAAGAAGGGATGGAAATATTATTGTTTGCAGCTGCTTTTTTCATTTTAAGCATATATTCGTCATTAACAATTCTATTTGCTTCCATATCGTTTTCTTTTGTACCTGATTTTTTAGATGTAGCCGCCTTCGGTGAGAAAAAGTATCTGACAGCAAACATATTGAAATTCAGAAAAAGTAAAGCAGCTATACATGTGCGTGAGTATCTTTTTATTTTTGACATTTGTTTTCCTCCTCTATCATGCTTACGAAGTTAGTTGACGGGTTAGGCCATAGAGTAGCCTTCAATTAAGATTCACCCCAATTATATTCCTCCGTTCCGGCAAAGATGGCCGGATTCAGCTGTTACTTCGATATTATATAGGAAATCTGGGTAAATGTAAAGGCTTGGAATAATTTACCTCCAATTTGTAAAATTACGGGTTTGCAATACAGGATTTATAGAATGTGAACTTAGGGATTTGAAATAGATTTTTTTATCTGGACATAGCAGATTAAAAAGATGATATAATAATAAAGTACCTGCCAATTAATATTTATTCCATAAGGCAGGTTAACTTATTTAGAAAATATCCGATGGGGTGTTATAATGTTTACTTATGAAACAAAGGGAGTATGTTCAAAGAAAATTACCTTTGAAATAGAAAAGGGTGTTGTAAGGGACGTGAAGTTTTATTCAGGATGCCCGGGGAATCTCCTCGGCATATCCAGACTTGTGGAAGGTCTGCCAGCCGGAGAAGTTGTAAAAAAGCTTAAGGGTATAAAGTGCGGCGATAAATCCACATCCTGCCCGGATCAACTGGCAAGAGCCATCGAAGAGAAAATGCGCAAGGTCAGGTAATGTGCGGTAAAAGCGATTGAAATAATATTCTTCAAATAAAAAACATGCACATCCAGGGATTTGACATATTAAAATTATAAATGTAAAATCGATAATACTTGAGAATATGGAACATATGACATATGGGCGCATATGACTAATAATATAAAGGAAAGGAAATAAAATGCCAGAATTTACTAAAAGTTTTCAAGATGAAATAAAAAGAAGGAGAACATTCGCGATCATTTCCCATCCTGATGCGGGGAAAACGACGCTTACGGAAAAACTGCTTCTGTATGGCGGAGCCATAAGGCTTGCAGGTTCGGTGAAAGCGAGAAGAGCACAAAAGTATGCTGCATCGGACTGGATGGAAATAGAAAAGCAGAGAGGAATATCCGTTACATCGAGCGTGCTTCAATTCGAATACGATGGTTATTGCATAAACATACTGGATACTCCAGGGCATCAGGATTTCAGCGAAGATACATACAGGACGCTGGTCGCAGCAGACAGCGCCGTTATGGTTATCGATGCCGCAAAGGGCGTGGAGGAGCAGACGAAGAAACTTTTCCATGTATGCAAGATGAGGGGCATACCTATTTTTACATTCATAAATAAGCTTGACAGGGCGGGAAAGGATCCCTTTGAGCTTATGGATGAAATAGAGACAGTCCTCGGCATACGTTCTTATCCTGTAAACTGGCCTATTGGAATACAGGGCGATTTTAAAGGGGTATATAACAGAAATCTTTCCACAATAGAGGTGTTCAAAGGGGGGGATCACGGGCAGACGCGCGTATCATCCACAATAGGGAGTGCCGATGATCCGGCGTTTACAAAAATCCTGGGAGAAGACCTCCATGATAAGCTAAAAGATGATATACAGCTTCTCGATATTGCAGGAGATAAATTTGACATAGAAAAAGTAAGAAGCGGCGAACTTACGCCTGTATTTTTTGGGAGCGCTCTTACTAATTTCGGCGTTGAGCCTTTTTTGAAGGATTTTTTAGAGATGACGACAGCTCCTACGCCGCGGGCATCGAATATAGGAGATATAAGCCCTTATGATAAAAATTTTTCCGGATTTATATTTAAAATACAGGCGAATATGAATCCTGCCCACCGTGACAGGATTGCCTTTATGAGGGTATGTTCCGGCAAATTTGTCAAGGGTATGGAAGTGTTCCATGTCCAGAAGGGCAGGGTCATAAAACTTTCCCAACCGCAGCAATTTCTGGCGCAGGAGAGGGAAATTGTCGAAGAGGCGTATCCGGGGGATATCATAGGTTTATTCGATCCAGGCATATTCAGCCTCGGAGATACCCTTTGCGAAAAGGAACCGTATTTTAAGTATCAGGGTATACCTGTTTTCCCGCCCGAGCACTTTGCAAGAATACGTCCCGTCGATACGATGAAAAGAAAACAGTTTATAAAAGGGATCAGCGAGATATCCGAAGAAGGGGCCATACAGGTTTTCAAACAGATAAACGTAGGTTTCGAGGAACTTATAATAGGCGTTGTCGGGATGCTGCAACTGGAAGTGCTCGAATACAGGCTAAAGCATGAATATGGCGTGGATGTGAGGATTGAGCATTTGCCGTACAGGTTTATAAGGTGGCTTGAAAATGCCATTGATCCTTCAAGCCTTTATATATCCAGCGATACCATGATTGTAAAGGACAAAAACGCAAGGCTTGTACTGCTATTTGTATATGAATGGGGCATCCAGAGATTTTCTGAGGGAAATAAAGGCATAAAATTGCTTGAAATGGCAAACGAGTACCACATTTAGGATGTACCCTTAAAATAAGGGGGAAATGATTATGGAAAGGCTTCTTATGACACCGGGACCTACAAATATACCCCGGGAAGTGTTCAAATCCATGTCATACAACATACACCACAGGACCGATGAATTTATGCACATAACGGACAGAGCCGATAAAAAGCTTATGAGAGTGTTCGGTTCAAAAAATGAGATACTTATTTTATCCTGTTCCGGAACAGGAGGACTTGAAGCTTCAGTTGTAAACATGTTTTCTCCGGGCGATAAATTGCTTTGCATAAACTGCGGTGTATTTGGCAAACGCTATGCCGATATAGCAAGGGCATACGGAGTGGATGTTACCGAACTGAAGTCCGAATTAGGATATGGCATAAGGATGGAGGTTTTAGAAAAAGAGCTTGAAAAAAATCATTATAAAGCCGTCTATGCCACTTACAGCGAGACATCCACAGGCATAAAAAACGACATAAAAAAAATAGGCGATATCGTTAAAAAGTATGACAGCCTGTTTATAATCGATGCCGTAAGCGCCCTTGGATGTTTGAAATTGGACGTCGATGAATACGGCGTCGATGTTGCCGTAGCTGGATCCCAAAAAGGTTTGATGTGTCCTCCGGGTTTAAGCCTTATATCCATGTCGGACAGGGCCTGGTTGGAGACTCAAAAATCCAGGATTGCGAAATTCTATTTCGACTTTGGAAAATACAAAAATCTAAGGATGCCGTATACTCCGTGTACATCTTTAATCCTTGGATTGGACAAGGCTCTTGACATGATACTCGGCGAGGGTCTTGAAAATGTTTACAAGAGGCATTCCATATATTCGAAGGCTGTAAAAGAAGCGGCACTCATCATGAATCTGGTGGAATTTCCGGATAGACGATTCGACTCCGAAGTCCTTACCGCCCTCTACGTACCGCAGGATATAGATGAAAAGGCGCTAAGAAGGGGAATGTACAATAGAGGCATAGTCATAGCAGGCGGCCAGGGCAAGCTAAAGGGAAACATAATAAGGATAGGCCATATGGGGTATCTGAAAAATGAATTTATTATAAGGACTATAGAGACTTTAGGTTCGGTATTGAATGAAATGGGATATAAAAATGATACGGGAAGTGCAATTTTACGTGCAGAAGAAATCGTAAATACGCTTTAAAGGGGGGAAAGCTTTTGAAGATACTTGTATCTGAAAGGATAGCCGACAAGGGGATAGAATATCTTGAAGAAAAAGCGGATGTCGATGTAAAATTAGGGCTTTCAAAAGATGAACTTAATAATATAATAAAGGGCTATGATGCTTTAATCGTAAGAAGCACGGTATTTGTGGATAAGGGACTTTTGGAAAATGCCCCGAATCTTAAGGTTATAGGCAGGGCAGGAAACGGCACGGATAACATCGATATTAAGGAGGCCACGAAGAGGGGAATAATAGTTGTGAATACTCCCGACGCCAATAGCATATCCGCGGCCGAACATACCATAGGCCTGCTTTTAAGCTGTGCAAGAAATATACCCGAAGCCAATATCAGAATAAGAAAGGGAGATTGGAGACGAAATAATCTGAAGGGAGTGGAGCTGAACAAGAAAACGATCGGTATAATAGGACTTGGAAGGATAGGCTCCCTCGTAGCGTCCAGACTCAAAAGTTTCCAGATGAGGGTTATTGCATATGATCCATATATATCCGATGAAAAGTTCAAAAATCTCGGCGTAGAGAAGGCGGAATCCCTGGCGGAGCTTCTTCCTCAATGCGATTTTATAACAGTGCATACCCCTAAAACAAGCGAAACCATGGGAATGATAAGCTTTGACCAGTTCAAGCTTATGAAAAAAACTGCAAGGGTCGTAAACTGTGCCAGGGGAGGAATAATAGATGAGAAGGCGCTTGCCTGGGCTTTAAATGAAAAAAGGATCGAAGGCGCCGCCATAGATGTGCTTAAGGTGGAGCCGAAATATGATTTGAAAGAGGGAGAAATCCAGGATTACAAAAACGACATTCTAAGTGTCGATAATCTCGTTATAACCCCTCATTTAGGCGCATCGACGAGGGAAGCTCAGGAAAATGTAGGGATCAGTGTTGCTAAGGAAGTAATCGAGGCATTAAACGGCAGCATGGTTGAAAACGCCATAAACTTGCCTTCCATCGGGAAAGGCGAGTTTGAAGTTATAAGGCCTTTTATGATCCTTGCAGAAAAGCTCGGTAAGATATATTATCAGATTTCCAGAAAACATGTAAACAGAATAGAGATAACATACTGCGGGGAAGCCGCCGGCCTTAACATAAAGCTGTTGACGCTCTCATTTTTAAGGGGCTTTTTAAGCAACATATCAGACAGGACGGTCAACTTCGTAAATTCATATGTGGTTGCAAAAGATTTCGGGATAGATATAGTCGAGAGCACTTCAGACAAATGCGACAATTACACCAGCCTTATAAACGCGAGAATATATTCGGGCGATAGATGCACCACATTCAGCGGCACTGTTTTCGGATCCAGCGACATAAGGATTACGGAAATAATGGGGTATGCCATCGAAGTTGTGCCTGAAAAATATCTTCTGTTAATAAATAATAAGGATAAACCCGGGTATGTCGGAAGGATCGGGACGATACTTGGCAATGCCGATATCAATATTGCAACTATGAGAGTCGGAAGGAAAAACAGGGGAGACATTGCGCTCATGGCTATAACCATCGATGAAAACGTGCCGTGGGATATCCTGGAGAGCATAAAGAAGATGGATGGAATATTCCAGACAAAGCTTATAGAGTTTTAGGGGTGATATTGTGTTAAGAATAGGTTTTTCCGCTACGTATGGTTTTGCATCTATTTTGGATGCGGCGAGTTTTGCTAAAGGGCACGGTTTTAATGCTGTTGAGATAAATTTAAACATGCCTGAATTTTATCCGGATAGGTATGGAAAGCCCGACAGGAAACATATAAGGGACAAACTGGATGATGAAGGCTTTACTCTTACATTTCATGCTCCCGAGGATATCAACCTTTCCACAAAACAGGAGCTTATCGAAGACGCAAGCCTTGAAATATTAAAAAGGAGCATAGATTTTGCACATGACCTCGGAGCGAAAAGGTTTACATTTCATATAGGGGACAGCGTGAATTTCACGATGTTTGACGGAAGCGTCCGTTTGGAGGAATACTATGAGAACGAATATACTCAGATATTAAAGGATGCGATGTCCAAGCTCCTGGCTTTTTCAGGAGATAAAATAGTTCTTTGCGCTGAAAATACAGGTTTTTTTGGCGGTGCAAAGAAAAATGCCATAAAATCATTGCTGGGCAGCGGCTTATACCTTACATGGGACCTCGGACACTCATATATAAAGAAAAACCAGATGGATTTCATGCTCCAGAACATAAGCTATATAAGGAATATGCACCTGCACGATGTAAAGGGCGGCAAGGATCACTCGATAATAGGGAGCGGTGAAATAGATTTTCCGTATTATATATCGAAGTTACATAACATGGATGTCATATATGTAATCGAGGTTCGTCCTAAAGAGGCAGCATATAAGAGCCTTTTAGGCTTAAAAAGTATCATGGAAAATAATGGGAACGGGGTTTAAGCATATTTTAAAACGGTGGTAAAATAAATGGCTGAAAAATATATTGAAATCAAATACGGCAGCGGCGAAATAAGCATAAAGTCAAACAAGAATATGAGGATACTCGAAAATAACAGAGAAAGCAGCATGCCGGATCTGCATAAGATAGCAAAAAAAAGATTTGAAAATCCTATCTGTTCTCCGACATTAAGCAGGATCGTGCATGAGGAAAATCCTGAAAACATTGTAATTATAATAAATGATATAACACGTCCGACGCCCTACGATCTTCTTTTGGAGCCTATGCTCAAGGAGCTTGAGGCGGCAGGGGTAAAGAAAAGAAATATTACCATCCTCATCGCTACAGGTATGCACAGGCCCATGGCTGACGGCGAAATAACCGATATGCTGGGCAGTAAAATCGCAGGTGAATATAAGATTGTAAACCATTTGGCAGGAGGCAGGATGACATACATTGGCCATCTTGCGTACGGGATCCCTATTTCAATCAATCCTCTTGTGGCAAAGGCGGATCTTTTGCTGTCTGTCGGGGTCATTGCACCACATTATATGGCAGGTTATTCCGGAGGGAGAAAATCAGTGCTTCCCGGAGTATGCGGCATCGAAACGATAAAAAAGCATCATGCGCTCATGTGCCTTAAAGGTTCCAGAACATTGAATATTGAAGGCAATCCCTTCAATGAAACGATGGTTGAAGCCGCATCTTATGCAAAACTCAGGTTTATTGCAAATGCCGTTGCGGACAGCGGCGGCAATATAGCCGATATCGTTACAGGCCATTACCTCTATGCATGGCGGGAGGGAGTAAAAATCTGCGAGACCCTTTCGACTGTCGAAATCGACAGATTGGGCGACTTGGCAGTAGTATCACCCGGCGGATATCCCAAGGACATCAACATGTACCAGGCGCAGAAGGCAATCGAAAATGCTTCTTATTGTCTGAAGGCTGGGGCTCCCATAATTTTGATCGCCGAATGCAGGGAAGGCTTCGGGAACAAAACATTCAAGGAGTGGATCGACGATGCAAAATGCCCGGAGGATATTGCAGACAGGATAAAAAAGGAGTTTCAGCTTGGAGGGCATAAAGCATACAGCATCGCAAGGGTCATTATGGAGCATCCGATTTATCTTATGAGCAGTTTAAGCCATGACAGCACAAATAAACTGTTTATGGAAAAGTTTCATGACGTGGATAAATTGCTGTACGAGCTTGTGGATGATCAAAGCATAGTATATGTATTGCCCCACGGAAGCAATACGGTTCCGAAAATGACGAATCTTAAGTAGCAGGTATTATGCAAAAGCTGATTATAAAATATAAATATGCCAGCTTAAATTTATGCGAAAATTTGTAATAATTTTAATTATACTATTTCATTAAAAGCAGTTGACGGGTTAACTTTATTGTGATAAAGTAAGAACAATTACATCAGTTAAACATATCGTGATATTGATAAAAAGATGATGACGAAGACAAAAATATTCTGCTAAATTAGCTATAGAGAGCCGTGGGGGTGTAAATCGGCGCTAATTGGAATAAATGATCGCTTCCGAATTGTCCGGCTGAAACTTAAGTAGGCTTGATCGTTTTGGTATACGTTATAATGCCAGGGTTTGATAGAACCTTGTTAAGACTGCAGCCGCAGGGCAGCAGCGAAATAGAGTGGTACAGCGAATTACGCGCCTCTATATGTATAAATATACATATAGAGGCTTTTTGTTTATCTATCATATTTGACATCCGGATTATTTTATTGAATTTTTGGCTTTTCGCATCAGCATATGCAGATGTTATATTAATTATACTCTTTTTTGTATTAGGGGGTGGTTCAGTTGGGACTTACCGGTGGACGGGATGATAAAAGCAAATGAATATTTAAAAGAATAATAGAAAATGATTTAAAAATTAAAGGGGGAAATAGGAATGCGTAAAAAATTATCATTATTACTGGCATTTGTATTATTGGTCGGATTATTTGTTGGATGCGGCCCCAAGACTGCATCCAACAAAAAAGTCGAAGATTCCGACGCCAAAGTAAAGGTGGGCTTGGACTATGAATTGTCAGGCGATGTGGCGACATATGGCCAGAGCCTTGTTGAAGGTATAGAACTTGCCGCAGAGGAGATAAACAAGAGCGGAGGAGTGCTTGGAGGAAAACAGATAGAACTCGACAAAGCAGATAACAAATCGGATAATGCCGAAGCTGCTAACGTCGCTACAAAACTCATAACAAACGACAGGGTAGTCGCAATACTCGGCCCGGCTACATCAGGCAATACAAAAGCCGCATCAGCAGTTGCCACAAGGCATAAGGTACCGCTGATATCAGCTTCTGCAACAGCCGACGATATTACGGTGGACAGCAACGGAAAGGTAAGGGACTATATATTCAAGACCTGTTTCAGTGATTCTTTCCAAGGAGTAATAATGGCAAACTTTGCATACGAGGATCTGCAGAAGAAAAACGCGGCGGTGCTCATAGACAGCACAAGCGATTACAGCAAGGGACTTGCCAAGAATTTCAAACAGAAATTTGGGGAACTTGGCGGAAAGATCACAACAGAGCAGGCTTACCAGGCAAAGGAGAAGGACTTCAGAGCCGTTCTTACAAAGATCAAGGGGAGCAATCCGGATGTTTTGTATCTGCCTGGATATTATGAATCGGTCGGGCTTATTGTAAAGCAAGCCAGGGAATTAGGGTTCAATGTGCCTGTCCTTGGAGGAGACGGATACGATTCTCCAAAGCTTACCCAGATCGCAGGAAACGATGTGCTTAACGATGTATACTTTACCAACCATTATTCGTCAAAGGATACATCGCCGGAGGTTGTCAAATTCATTAATGCATTTAAGGCAAAATATAATAAAGTGCCCGACGCATTTAATGCTCTTGGTTATGATCTCGAATACTTTTTAGCCGATGCATTAAACAGGGCGGGAGCTGCAGATCCTGCCAAGATCAAAGAAGCGCTGGCATCGACAAAGGACTTTAAGGGGATTACAGGGACGCTTTCAATAGATGAATTCCATAATCCTGTAAAGGCAGCGACAATACTTGAAATGAAAGACGGCGTGCAGACATTTGTAAAAAAGCAGCAGCCTTAGAGAGCAAAGAGATTAAATATAATAAATGAGGGATTCAAACAACAAATTGAATTGCTGATTAAAGATGCCTGAAGTATTAAAAGAGAGGGGATATATTTCCCCCCTCTTATGGCATTTTTAAGCGATTTAATAAAAAGGGGAAGTGAAATTAGTGCAGCAATTATTACAGCAGCTTGTCAACGGAATATCCTTGGGAAGCACATATGCCCTGATTGCTCTCGGATATACAATGGTATACGGCATAATCAACCTTATAAATTTTGCCCATGGCGATATATATATGGTAGGAGCCTATGTAGGATTTGCCTTAACGACTTTTTTCCATATGGATTTTATTTCGTCTCTTATTATTTCGATGGTCGTATGCGCAATTCTGGGAGTCATAATTGAAAAAGTGGCTTATAAGCCCATTAGAAATTCGACGAGGATTGCAGCTCTTATAACCGCCATAAGCGTATCGCTGTTTTTGGAATACGGAATGATGTATTTTGTAAAAGCGGAAACGAGGACATTTCCAAATGTCCTTCCGGATTGGAAATTCAAAATATTCGGCGGCGTAATCATAAATGTAAGAGATATATATATCATTGTCGTAACGGTGTTGCTCATGGTGTTGCTCCAATATGTAATTCACAGGACAAAGGTTGGGAAAGCCATGAGGGCTGTTTCGCTGGATGCTGAAGCGGCGCAGCTCATGGGTATCGATGTAAACAGGACGATTTCGTACACATTTGCGATAGGCTCTGCCCTTGCAGGCGCTGCGGGAGTATTGGTCGGGGTATATTATAACACCATTGATCCTCTTATGGGAATAATGCCTGGGCTCAAGGCTTTTGTCGCCGCAGTCATAGGAGGCATAGGCATAATACCGGGTGCCATGTTCGGAGGCTTCTTCCTCGGGATAACCGAGACCATGGTAAGCGCAAACGGGGGAGCTTTATACAAGGATGCGGTGGCATTCGCGATTTTAATAATAATACTCATTGTAAAACCCAATGGGCTCCTTGGCAAAAATGTCAAAGAAAAGGTATAGGGGTGGTATTTTGAAACTGTTCAATAAAAAGAATATCATAAGCCTTGCTGTTATACTCGCAGTATATTTTATAGTGCAGTTTTTTATAAGTAACGGCTCGATCAACGATTATATTTTTACAAATGTCGTGCTGATAGGAATAAATATAATACTCGCATTAGGCCTTAACCTCATTACCGGCTTTACGGGGCAGTTTTCCCTCGGACATGCAGGTTTTATGTCAATAGGTGCATATATATGTGCCATCGTTACGGCCAAATTGGGGCTTCCCTTTGCAATCGGCATAATACTTGCGGCGATTAGCGCCGCAGTAATAGGTTTTCTGATAGGCCTGCCTACACTCAGATTAAAGGGGGATTATTTGGCGATAGCTACCCTGGGCTTTGGGGAAATAATCAAGAATATATTTTTTAATATCGATTATGTAGGCGGAGCCAGCGGTTTTAATGATATTCCGTTTTATACAAACTGGACATGGCTTTATTTTTCAGTTGTTTTAACTGTAGTGGTAGTCAATAATTTTATAAAATCTTATGCCGGAAGGGCATGCATAGCTATAAGGGAGGATGAGACAGCGGCAGAGGCCATGGGTGTCAATACAACAAATTATAAGATACTTGCATTTGTAATAGGAGCATTTTTTGCAGGTATTGCAGGCGCCCTGTATGCCAACTATATTTGCCTTTTAAAGCCTGATTCCTTTGGATTTTTAAAGTCTATAGACATACTTGTAATCGTAGTATTCGGCGGCATGGGAAGTATCACGGGCTCGATCTTCGGCGCCATTGCGTTGACGGTTATATCGGCATTCCTCCAGAGCTTTCCGGAACTTAGGATGGTTATATACTCGCTGATTCTCTTTTTCATTATGATATACCGTCCTCAGGGACTTATGGGCACTAAAGAATTCAGCCTTGGATTTCTAAAAAAGCGAGGTGGATTGAATGCTAAAGCTCAAGATAAATAATCTTACCATGGCATTTGGAGGTATTATTGCGGTTTCCAACGTAAGCATGGCTGTTGAGGAAGGCTTGATTGCAGGTTTGATCGGCCCAAACGGCGCAGGCAAAACCACACTTTTCAATGTAATGACGGGCATGTATAGCCCCACATCGGGAACCATTTCCTATAAATTGAGGGGAAAAGACATTGCAGGCAATAAACTAAAACCATACCAGATCACAAAATGCGGTATTTCAAGGACATTCCAGAATATAAGGCTATTCAAGGACATGACGGTGCTCGATAATGTCAGGCTGGCGTTTCATGACAACATCAAATGCGGAGTAATGTCATCCATATTAAGGCTGCCTTCGTTTTACAGTGAAGAAGAAAGAATATATAAAGAGGCAACGGAGCTTTTGAATGTTTTCAAACTGGCCGACAAGAAAAA
This sequence comes from Clostridiales bacterium, assembly GCA_030016385.1. NCBI lineage: Bacteria > Bacillati > Bacillota > Clostridia > Eubacteriales > Clostridiales bacterium. Next base: position 46,762 of record JASEJN010000005.1, read on the forward strand.
TGAATTTGCCAGAAATTTACCTTATGGAGAGCAAAGAAGGCTTGAGATCGCAAGAGCGCTTGCGGCAAAACCTGAGATTCTGCTTCTTGATGAGCCCGCCGCGGGAATGAACCCGAATGAAACAAAGCAGCTTATGGGGCTTATAAAATGGGTAAGAGACAAGTATAAGCTTACTATTATATTAATAGAACATGATATGTCTTTGGTTATGAATATATGTGAAAAAGTGTTTGTCCTTGATTACGGGCAGTTGATTGCGGAAGGTGCTCCAAAAGAGGTCCAGAAAAATAAAAAGGTAATCGAGGCATATCTCGGGGGGAAAGATTATGTTAAAGCTTAAAGATGTGAGCGTTTATTTTGGGGCGGTACACGCATTGAAGGGAATATCGCTGCATATAGAAGAAGGCGAGATCGTAACGCTGATCGGTGCGAATGGAGCCGGCAAAACCACGACGCTTCGGACGATATCTGGAATCGTAAAACCCAAAACCGGCACGCTGGGATTTTTGGGGAAAAATATTAACAGGATGAATGCCCCTCAAATAGTGCATATGGGAATATCCCACGTTCCTGAAGGACGAAGGATATTCTCGAATATGACTGTATATGAAAACCTTGAAATGGGAGCATTTTTAAGAAAAGACAAGGATAAAATCGGGGAGGACTTTGAAAAGGTATTTAAAAGGTTTCCGAGGCTGGGCGAACGAAGAAACCAGATTGCAGGCACTTTAAGCGGAGGAGAACAGCAGATGCTTGCAATAGGCAGGGCATTGATGTCGAGGCCCAGGCTTATGCTCCTTGATGAGCCTTCGATGGGACTTGCTCCGATATTAGTCGATGAAATATTTTCTATAATAAAGGATATAAATGATAATGGAACGACGGTGCTTTTAGTCGAGCAAAATGCAGGTATGGCATTATCCATTGCTGACAGGGGATATGTGCTTCAAAATGGCAGTATAACGCTTGAGGGCAGTACAAAGGATCTTTTAAACAACGATGATGTGAGGAAAGCATACCTTGGAGGTTAAAAACTGCCGATTTATAAAATGCACCCCGAATGTTAAAAAATTTAACATTCGGGGTGCACATTTCATAAAAATAAGGCATCTGGCCTTAGAACTTACAAAACTTGAATCTGGCGAATGAGTGTTCAAAATAGCATAATCCTATTTATGCCTAGGCTTGGTTTCATATTGCGAATTGAAGTGGACTTTTGAAAATCGTTGATTTATAGCATAAACAATGTTAACATTAAAACAATAGTAAATAGAAATGAAGGTGAATAAGAATGCAGGTTAAAATTATTACTGATTCATGCAGCGATCTTCCGATAGAATACATCAATGACAACGATATTTCAGTAGTGAGCATGACATACCATTTCAAGGGCAGGGAATATGCCGATGATTTTGGAAGGACCATAAGTTACAGTGAATTCTACGCCGCCGTACGAAATGGTGAGATGTCTACTACATCCCAGATAAATGTATTTACATTTGCAGAAGAGTTTAAAAAGCATATAAAGGATGGCCAGTCTATTATTTATATAGGTTTTTCATCGGCTTTAAGCGGGAGCCTCAACAATGCTCTTATCGCTAAGGATATGGTGTTAAAGGAATACAGTAATGCAGATATAAGCGTTATAGACAGCAAAAGCGCATCAGCGGGCGAGGGACTTTTAGTATATTATGCCTGTGAGATGCTGAAAAACGGGAAAAGCAAACAAGAGATTGTGGAATGGGTGAAAAATAACAAACTGAAATTGAATCACTGGTTTACAGTTGATAGCCTGAACCATTTGAGAAGAGGGGGAAGGGTATCGAACACGAAGGCGTTTATCGGTACGGTGCTGGATATAAAACCTGTGCTGCACGTTGACGATGAAGGAAGGCTTATACCTGTAAGAAAAGTAAAAGGCAGGAAAAAGTCCATAAGGATGATTGCGAATAAGTTTTTTGAAATGGCGGTAAAACCTGAGGAGCAGCTGGTAATTATAAGCCATGGCGACTGCATAGAAGATGCAAACCATCTTAAGGAATTGATATTGAAGGAAACGTCGGTAAAAGACATCATTATCACATACATAGGGCCGGTTATAGGAGCGCATTCCGGGCCGGGAACGCTGGCGTTGTTCTTTATAGGTGAAAAAAGATAGAAAATCATGATTGAAAAATCAAACAGGATATGGGAAATCGATTTTATAAGAGGAATTGCGCTTTTGCTTATGATCTTCTTTCACATTATGTATGATTTGGGCGATATATATGGATATCCGGTTAATTATGAGAGCGGTGTCATATGGGTTATCGGAAGAGTTTCTGCAATACTTTTTATTATCATTTCAGGCCTAAGCTCTACACTGAGCAGAAACAATCCGAAAAGGGGATTAAAAGTATTTGCGGCAGCTCTTGCAATCAGTATAGTTACATATATTGCAGGACGGGATTATTTGATAAAGTTTGGCATACTTCATTTTTTAGGTATAAGCATGATGATTTATCCTCTATTGAATAAAGCCGACAGTCTTGAACTGATCGTGGGAGGAGTCCTCTCACTCCTTGTAGGCAATTTGATATCAAAGGTAAAGGTTCAAAGTGGCTTATTATTTCCGGTCGGATTGACAAACAAGTATTTTTATTCTGCAGACTATTATCCTGTATTTCCATGGATAGGAGTATATATTTTCGGCATAGTCGCAGGAAGATTTTTGTATAAGGAAAGAAAAAGCCTTTTTAGCTTTTCAATGAAAGATAATCCGCTGCTTTTTTTGGGAAGGCATACTTTTATGATATATCTTATTCACCAACCGCTTATAATTATTATTCTAAAAGTGCTTATAAGGTAAAATATACATATTTCCCCGGGCTAATCGTGCAAAATCATGAATAATCGGGCAAAATAGAATATTGTGGCATCTATTTCCAGTTTAAATTTGAAGCCTAAAATGGTATAGTATATTTATATAGTTATAATATTTCGCATCATAATGCAAGGAAATTAACGTCAGCAGAATGCATACTGATTATTTATATTATTTATTCTCTTAAATGCAAAATGTTCTGCTCAATAAATCTTTTATGGTATAATTTTATACCTTTATATAAAATCCCACATTCAGAGGTGTTTATTTTGAACTTTAAAAAAATAATTGCAGCGGCAATTGCTATCAATTTAATCTTTAGTGTCAGTGTACTTGCAGATCCATTGTCGGACCGTTTAAAAGATGAACAGCAAACGCTTAAGCAGAATATGGATACATACGATGGCGTAATGAAGCAAATGGCGGAGGCTGAACAGAATATACAAAAGATAGACGAGCAAATTTCAAATCTGACGGATCAGATAAAGGCTATAAAAGTAAAAATTGAGGGAACAAAAGTTAAAATCAAGGATACCGAGGATAAAATAAAAAAGCTGCAGGATCAACTTAATGCCGAACAGGAATTGTTCAACAAAAGGGTAAAAGCCATGTATATGAACGGTGAGTATGGCTATATGGAAGTGCTTATGCAGTCGAAAGATCTCAATGATCTTCTGTCAAGGCTGGATATGATAAAAAGGGTAATAGATTACGACAAAGGCGTAATGAGCGAAATAAAATTAAAGACAAGCCAGATAAGTTTAATGAAGAAATCCCTTCAGTCAACCGAAAATCAGTTGCTGGCGTATCAAAAGCAGAATGAGAGTAAATTGTCGGAGCTGAACTCATCAAAAGATTCACAGAAACTTCTGATTGCCGATTTGAAAACCAAGCAAGATGAGTATTCCGATAAAATATCTCAATTTCAGGCTGTCGTTGATGCAACGATAAAAGAGATAGAGGAGAGAAAAGCGGCGGAGGAAGCTCAAGCTGCACAATCTACAGGGAACAGGATTCTGCTGGCATCAAGGGATGGAAGTGCTCCCATATCTTCAAATGCAATAGTCGAATATGCTGCAGGATTCCTGGGAACGCCTTATGTAAGGGGCGGCAGCACTCCAGCAGGCTTTGACTGCTCGGGTTTTACAAAATATGTTTTCTCCCACTTCGGGGTCAATTTGAACAGAAGGGCGGCTGATCAGGCTTCACAAGGCTCGGCTGTTTCTTCAGACAATCTTCAGCCGGGTGATCTTGTATTTTTCGGCAATCCTGCTTATCATGTAGGGATATATGTAGGCAATGGGTTATTTATACATTCTCCGCAAACCGGCGATGTCGTTAAAATTGCGTCGCTCAGGTGGATGAATTTTACCGGTGCAAGGCGTGTTAGATAAAAATGGGTTAAATAAAAGGAGTGCAAAATTTGCATTCCTTTTTTTAACATGCAGGCTGAGTTACTTGTTCTTAACCTCGGTCCATATATCATCAAATAATTTAACCGACTGTCCTATATCTTTTAAATATTCACCTTTATTTACGGCATCCTGTGGAGGATATACTGCCGTATCTTTTAATATATCCTGATCCAGTATCGGGAAGGATGCTTTATTCGGGCTGGCATAAGGAAATTCCCTCGATATTTCAGCGCCGATTTCGGGTTCCAGTATAAAACTGATGAATTGTTCGGCGGATTTCTGGTTCTTTGACAGCTTAGGTATGACGAAGTTATCCTGCTGCAGGAATAATCCTTCCTGTGGAATAACTATTTTTAGATTTTTATTTTCGCGCTTTGCAAGCGAAGCCTCGGCTCCCCATACAAAACCAACCTTTGCTTCTCCGTTGATCAGAAGCGTTTTGGGGCTGTCGCTGTCATATGCCTTTATATTGGACTGCAGGGCCTTAAGGTCTTGCTTTGCCTGCTGCAATTTTAAAGGATCGGTTTCGTTGATGGAATATCCGGATTTTTTGAGCACCATACCTATTATCGCCCTTTCGTCGTCGAGAACGACTATGGAATTCTTAAGGGCGGGATTCCATAAATCCTTATATCCTTTTATAGGGACTTTGACCTTTGAGGCATCAAAAACAATACATGCATCTCCCCACATATAAGGTATGCTGTATTTGTTCCCGGGATCAAAGGGAAGATTAAGCCTTGATTCATCCAGGTTTTTAAAGTTTTCTATATTATTGATATCAATGGGCCTTATCAGGTTTTGCTTTCTTAATGTCTCAACCATATAATCGCTTGCCACGACCAGATCATATTGGGATCCGCCGGCCATAAGCTTTGCAAGCATTTCTTCGTTGGAGGAAAATGTGCTGTAATTAACCTTTATATTGTAAGCCTGCTCAAATTTATCTATTACAGACTGCGGGAGATATTCAGACCAGTTGAATACATTGATAACTTTTTGAGGTTCTCTTTTACCCGCCGCGCTTTTGAATGCGCTTCCTCCAAGAAACGTTATGCACAGCACGCAAACAAGCGCAGAACTTATTATTTTTTTGCCATTTATTATATTCTTGTTTAAAAGCTGCATTATCACGACAAGTGATACTGTAAGCACCAAAAGTATTGCGGATAATGCATTGATTTCAGGCGTTACGCCGAATTTAACCATCGAGAAAACTTTAAGGGGAAGCGTATTGCTCCCGGGGCCTGCCACAAAAAAGCTTATTATAACATCATCGATTGAAAGGGTAAACGCCAGAAGTCCGCCCGCCATAATGCCGGGCATTATGACAGGCAGCGTAACTTTCGTGAATGTCTGCATGGGAGTCGCCCCGAGATCCATCGCAGCCTCTTCAAGGGATTTATCAAATCCATCAAGTCTTGATCTTACTACAATTATAACGTACGAAACACTAAATGTTACATGAGCTATTATAAGGGTTATAAGTCCAAGGGGTATAAGCTTGATCATAGAAAAAAAAGCAAGCATTGCGATACCCATGACTACCTCCGGTATCACAAGGGGAATAAAGAGCATGCCGTCTATCAGCGATTTGCCCCTGAACTTATACTTATACATGCCGACTGCCGCTGCGGTGCCTATTATAATAGATAATATTGTGCTTGAAAAGGCGATGATAAGGCTGTTTTTTACAGCTTCCATTATACTGTAATTTGAAAACAGGCTGTAATACCATTTAAGGCTGAAACCCGTCCATACAGCATTAAGCTTCGAACTGTTAAAAGAAAAAACAACCAGCACAAATATCGGTATATACAAAAATAGATATATTAAAATGCTGTATATCGTACCTATTTTTTTTGCTGCTGAATTATTCACCTATTATAACACCTCCATCTTATCTTTGCTTCCGCCGGATTTTATATATATTAACAATGTTACAAACATTATTACTATGAGAATAACGGATATCGCCGAGCCAAAGGGCCAATTCCTCGCGGAAAGGAACTGGTTCTTAATCAGATTGCTGATTAGAATTATCTTGCTTCCTCCCATCAAATCCGGTATGAAGAAGTACCCGAGTGTCGGAACGAAGACGAGAAGGCATCCTGAAAATATGCCTGGTTTTGTCAGCGGCAGGGTTACTTTTAAAAACGCTCTAACCGGTGTAGCCCCTAAATCCGATGCCGCCTCCAAAAGGGATTTATCCAGTTTTTCGATGGATGAATAAAGAGGCAGTACCATAAACGGGAACATCATATACACCATTCCGATCAACACAGCAGTATTGTTATAGAGGAGTGTAAGTGGTGCCTTTATAATCCCGAGTTTTAAAAGGTAAGTGTTTATTATCCCTTCCGTCCTTAAAAGTATTATCCACGCATATGTCCTTATGAGCGAATTCGTCCAGAAAGGGAGTATTATAAGCATCAGCAGGATGGGCCTGTAAATTTTCGGAGACCTTGCCACAAAGTATGCAAAAGGATACCCGAAAATAAGGCACAAAAGCATCGTTGCTGCCGATATTAAAATAGAGTTCCATAAAATCCTTATATAAAGAGGATTAAGAAGCTTTGCATAATTACCGGAGGTAATCTTGTACTGTATATCACCATATTGCCCCCTTGTCATGAAGCTTACAACTACGACAAGAAAAAGAGGCACGATAAAGAATAAAAGCATCCATATAACAACAGGCGATATAGATTTTAAAGCACCTTTTGACTTTATCATGATTTAATCACCACCGCATCTTCGGGGTTCCATGTCACATATGCCTTATTTATACCGCTTGGGAAGGCATAATTCTCTCCCGACTGTTCACTTATCGTTATTTCTCTGCCATTGGAGAGAGTAACGATGGTTTTGGAAACGGAACCTATAAAAGTTCTCTCCTTAAAAGTCGCATAAAGGAAAGGATTATTAGGGTCCGGTGAAGATTTTAGCTTTAATCTCTCAGGCCTTACGGCAAAGCACAGATTTTTGTTTACATCTGTATTTTTGCATGTAAGGTCAATTATCTGGTTGTCTTCAAGTTTTACGGATGCATAACCGTTGTTTATGCCTGTTACAGTACCGTCAAAAATATTCGTATCTCCTATAAAATCTGCAACAAATCTCGTCCTTGGTTTTTCATATATTTCCTTCGGAGTTCCGACCTGTTCTATAAGCCCGTTGTTCATGACGCATATTCTGTCGGACATGGTCATAGCTTCTTCCTGGTCGTGGGTAACAAACAAAAAGGTAATACCAAGTTTCTTTTGAAGATGTTTAAGCTCCAACTGCATTTGACGGCGTAATTTAAGGTCCAGTGCACCTAATGGTTCATCCAGAAGAAGAACTTTTGGATCATTGATAATCGCTCTTGCAATAGCGACACGCTGTTTTTGGCCTCCGCTTAACTGATCGGGCATCTTATCTTCATAGCCTTCCATCTGTACTATCTTGAGCATATTCAATACCCTGTCCCTGATCTCCCTCTTTTGAACTTTTTTTATGGTCAGACCAAAAGCCACATTATCGAATACGTTCATATGAGGAAATAACGCATAGCTCTGAAATACTGTGTTTACATTGCGTTCATAAGGTGCTTTCTTTGATACGTCTTTGCCGTTTATAAGCACGCTGCCTTTATCCGCCTGTTCAAATCCGGCGATAATCCTGATAGTCGTAGTTTTGCCGCATCCACTCGGGCCGAGTATCGTTAGAAATTCTCCCTCTTTGATATCGAGGGAAATACCCTTTATGGCAGCATCCTTTTCACCGCTAAAGCTTTTAACAACATTATCAAGTTTTACCATAGAGTTTGCCAACCCATATCAGCTCCTTTTTTCATACAATTCAGAAAATTGGTAATTATACTTATACCTTTTGGTGTATAATTATAATTCGAATTATTTATAACATATATATATATTAATTTCAATAATAAATTTTTAATATATGGCCTTTTTATATAAATTTTTTTTGAGTGGAAATTGAAGCGGAGGTTTTAGCCTGAAACTACAGGCTTTAGCATATGCCCCCAAAGTGATCCCGTAAAAAAAATTATATTAGATTTTTCAAAAATGCATAACATAAAAGTAATTCAATTTTTAACTATTATCTTCGATTTCAGAAAGGAAAGATTTCGATGCTGAAGATTACCAAAATAAAGTTAATGATTTTAATTTTATTGATAAATATATTATTTACGGGATGTCCGGATGGTGAAAAAACTAAGCCGGACCGGAATTCGGACAGGAAGAGGGAGAATATTCAGGCTCGGGAGGACAATGATGATAAAAACAGGGAATCGGTTTTACTGGATGTGCCCATTATTCCCCAAAAACCGGAATTGATGAGCGGGTGTGAGGTAACCAGCCTGGCTATGGTGTTCCAGTATGCGGGCATCAAGGTCGACAAGATGACACTTGCAAAAAAGATAAAGAAGGACAAAACTCCTGTAGTTTTAGACGAAAAGGGCCACATAAAAAAGTGGGGAAACCCCAATGAAGGATTTGTGGGAGATATTACAGGGAAAAATAAGGGCTTTGCAGTTTATAATATCCCCATGATGGAACTCATGGATCAGTATCTGCATGGCAGAGCAGTCGATCTGACCGGAAAACCCTTTGAATCATTGATAAAGAGTGTCAATGAAAACCATCCGGTAATTGTATGGTCCACAATCGATTTTAACCCGCCTGAAAAATATGAGGAGTGGGAGAAGAACGGCACTAAAATCAAGGCAGCGCTGAATGAACATGCTGTTGTGCTCGTAGGTTACGATAAAGATTACTGCTATATAAACAATCCGTTTAACGGTGTGAAAAATCAAAAAATCAACAGGCAATCCTTTATAAAGGTATGGAACATCATGGGCAAAATGGCTATATCGTACAAATAAGAAGTATTTTAATATGGGATGCTATATTTCATCATCATATTTGTAGATGGCCGATAATGATTTCATTTTATTAGCATCCAATAAAAAATCTTCATTTGTAATCCATTGGTCCAGTGCGCCATATATCGGAATACTTTTAAGCTCACCATAAATTGTCCTGTAGGTTTGCTCTGCAATATACTGAAAATCGATATCCATATATCCTCTACAATATGGGTTTTGCCTTATTTTTAATGAAGGCAATTTTTTTATTCGATTTTGGTACTCGATTAAAAAACGGCATATTTGAGTTATCTTCTTCATGGCAATTTTAATATCTTTTTCAATATATATATTTTCAAGGTTTGTACCGATCTCTTTCGCAATAGATGGGAGTTTGTAAAATTCGCGATGTATCCATTTTGGATAAGATGGAGCATAACGCCTGTTTAATAGAAATGCCAGCCTTATTATTCTAAATATGGTTTCATTCAAACAATATCTTGATGATAAAACATCTCCCCTGTCACAGCATAAGCCTATTAGGTCAATATCCCACCCAAGCGACTGCCATGCATATGCGAGCCTGTATTTCCAGACATCATCAGGGTAATACCCGCCATAAAACTTTCTCAATTTTGTAAGTTTGCCCATACCGTCAAAAAATACTTCGCCTCCTGTCACCTCCAGCAGGTGATTTTCAGGTATAGAGAGCCACTCTATTTCATTTTGTGGCACCAAGACTCCAAGATTGGCCTGAAAATAATCTTTACATGTCGTTATGTCTATATGTACATTCCCTGACCCGTCAGATGAAAGCTTTCTGACCCCCATGGATTCTTTATCGGTTATAAAATGCGTAGAATAACCCATAAACGTAGATGGAATCCGTGTATTCAATATTTCATACATTCTATCTTTATATTGTTTTAACTCCTCGGGTAAAAAAATTATGCATCTAGGCCCCCATTCGTGGTCAGTGGATATTTCATCATCGTTACCCAGGACATCCGATCCCCAACCGATTAAGGCAGAAGCATATTTTTCTCCAATGAAGCTGATATGTTCATCTATTATAGGTTTTATTACGCTACTGTAATACTCCCTGCACAAATCCAAACCTTTCAATATTCATTTTCCCCCTTATATGACGACTATCACATTCCAGTTCGGCATTAATATATAATTGTTCATCAAATCAATTGTAACTCAAATATATGATTTAACAAGGAATTGACATAATATTAACCGTAAGTTTAATCAATATTTATATCGGCAGGTTATATTATAAGTAGAATATATAGCAGCGATAAAGGGGGGCTGTAAAGATGAACTTTTTCACACATATCGCCATTTCAAAAATATTATATAACCATTTAAAAAGCCAAATGGAACTGAATAAGACCGATTTTATTTATGGCAATATAAAACCGGATTTAACCCGCAGAGTATTAAAAAAGCCTCATATTTTAGATAATTATCTTGATTATGTATGCGATGGTGCAGGTAATTTGATGAAAGGTGAGGTGCCTTTGGAAGAATTTTCGATTGAACTCGGTGAAATTTGCCATTATGTATGCGATTTCTTTTGCCGTTATCATCTGAATATAGAAATATTCAATAATTTAAAGGGTCATTTTTTCTATGAATTAAGGCTTCATTTTGTACTGCTAAGATTAAGCAGGGAAGAAAAATCCGAAATGGAAATAAATAACAAGAAGGCCAACAGGGACATCGAGTCAATTATATCGGCGATGAGGGCCGATTATTTTTCCAAAACCGCTACGTTTAAAAAAGACATTTCTTACGCAATATCCACCGCTATATGGGTCTGTGAGTCGGTAGTTTATTTTATGGCTAGATCCACCGGACCTGCTTCGAACAATGATAAAATAGATTCCTATGTTATGGTGCCTTCTGCAGGAGGTAAATAATGAAGATTGCATTATTTTCTGATACGTTCACTCCACAGATAAACGGGGTCACAAATACACTTGCCAATTTAATAAAATACTTTGAAAATAACGGTATAGAATATAAGATTTTCGTCCCCAAGTATGATGATGATGTAGATTCATATGCGGAAAGATTCTATAGCTTAAAATTCTTTTTATATCCTGAATGCAGGATAGCCTTACCGAACATGTTCAGAATATATCAGATCTTATCAAAATTTAGACCGGATGCAATACACTTGATGACGGAATTCAATATGGGCCTCGCCGGACTTTATTTCGGGAGGAAATATAATATCCCGACCATTTCAAGCTATACAACAAATTTTTCGCAGTATGCCGACTATTTTAAGCTGGATTTTCTAAAGCAAATGATCTGGAATTATATGAAGTGGTTCCACAATCAAAATTGTATAACCCTTTGTCCATCCGTTGAAACGGAAAAGCTGCTAAACCAAAATGGTATAAGCAATACGGGGATATTTTCAAGGGGTATAGATTCCAAAAGGTTCAATACCGATTACAGAAATGAAAGTTTGAGGAGAAAGCTGGGAATTGAAAACAAGACAACGTTTCTTTATGTTGGCAGAGTATCTTACGAGAAGGATTTGGATATTTTAAACGAGAGTTATAAAGCCATAAAAGGAAAGTACGGGGATGAAGTCGCTTTAGTAATAACAGGAGAGGGTCCCTACCTGGAAAGGTGTAAAAAAATATTTCCGCAGGATACGATTTTTACAGGATTTAAAAAGGGAATGGAGCTCTCCGAGTTATATGCTTCCTGTGATATATTTGTATGTCCCTCTTCTACAGAAACTTTTGGCAATGTGGTTTTGGAAGCGATGACATCAGGCTTGGCTGTAATAGGTGCTGATGCAGGAGGTATCAAGGAAATCATACGGCATAAACATAATGGCCTTAAATTTAAGGCAAGGGATGCGGGACAATTATACGATTGCATGGCTGAACTAATGGAAAATAGGAATCTCAGGGAATATTTAAAAGTCAATGGCATAAAATTCGGCAGAAACAGATCCTGGGATAAAATAATAGGAGGTCTTGTCGATATATACAGGGAAGTTTTGGAAGAAAGGAGCACTATCAGTGCATAGCGGAAATATCGATGATTAAGATAAGCATAATAGGAACAGGATATGTGGGGCTTGTTACGGGAGTTTGCCTGTCGGACTTTGGCTGGCAGGTAACATGTGCCGACCAAAACGAAGATATCATTTTAAAGTTGAATAGCGGAAAGCCCACGATCTATGAACCGGGACTGGATGATTTGTTATCAAGGAATTTATCCTACAAGAGGATTAAATTCGTGACAGATATTAATCTGGCAGTAAAGGAAAGTGATGTAATATTCATCGCAGTGGGTACGCCGCAAAACATCGACGGAAGTGCGGATTTAAGCTGTGTTTACAATGTGGCGCGTCAAATAGGCCGTTATATGGATAAATATAAAATTATTGTCGACAAGTCAACAGTTCCCGTTGGAACCGGGCAAACGGTAAAAAAAATAATCTTGGAAGAGCTGGAAAATAGGGGGCTGACTATTGATTTTGACATTGTTTCCAATCCCGAATTTCTAAGGCAGGGTTCTGCCATCCAGAACTTTACCCATGCGGACAGGGTCGTTATTGGGGCTGAATCGCAGCATGCAATAGATATAATGAAACAGGTGTACAGAGTTTTATATATAAACGAGACTCCGTTTTTAATAGTAAACATAGAAACCGCGGAATTGATAAAGTATGCCTCCAATGCGTTTCTTGCCACAAAGATATCCTTCATAAACGAGCTGTCTGAATTGTGTGAGAAAACGGGGGCAAATATCCAGCAGGTCGCCAGGGGAATGGGCATGGATGCAAGGATCGGCTCTAAGTTTCTCAATGCCGGACCCGGATATGGAGGTAGCTGCTTTCCAAAGGATACAAAAGCCCTTGTGAATATCGGGAAGATTTATCAATGTGATCTTGGGATCGTAAGGGCGGCGATTGATGCAAATGAAAAACAAAAAATGAGGATGGTTTATAAGATTGAAAAAGAAATGGGACATTTAGAAGGAAAGACATTTGGCGTTTTAGGGTTGGCATTTAAAAAGAATACTGATGATATGAGAGAGGCGCCATCGATTACGATACTTAAGGAACTGTCCATTCTTGGAGCCCGGTTTAGAGTATATGACCCAAAGGCTATGAAAAAGGCGAAGAAGTGTTTTGATGAGCTCAATATACAGATTATCAAGTATTGCGATGATGAATATGATGCATCGAAGGATACGGATGCCATAATACTTATGACCGAATGGAACCAATTCAGAAGCCTTGATCTGGATAATATCAAATCAAAAATGAATGGCAATTATTTTTTCGATTTAAGAAATATATACAATAATGAAGTGATGCTTGGGAAAGGTTTTAAGTATTATTCAGTCGGGCGCGTCTGAATAAACAGAGGTGAATGATGATTAAAAACAGAAAATCGATTTTCAATTTCGGCAATGCCAATACGATATTAAAAGGAAGGATTCCAGGACAGTTAATAATTCAATATACCGATAATTGCAATGGTACATGTCCTCAATGCAGTATGAGGAGAACAGAAAAGTATAAACGTTCAAAGTTAGCAAAGAAAGAAATTTACAAAATAATCGATTCTGCAGCCAAACAGAGTATACAAGCTCTCTCTTTTACCGGAGGCGAGCCGTTTATATATAAAGATGAACTCATCGATTTGATAAAATACGCCTCTTGCAAGGGGATACCGCTTATACGCACAGGAACAAACGGATATATGTTTACAGACTGGCAAAGCCCTGATTATGAATACAGAATAAATAAGCTGGCAGAAGAACTATCTGCCACCAATCTTCGCAATTTATGGATCAGCATCGATTCTGCAGATCCGAAAACCCATGAGCAAATGAGGGGACTAAATGGCGTAATCAGAGGGATTGAAAAAGCACTGCCTATTTTTCACGAGCATGGGATATATCCTGCAGCAAACCTGGGGATAAACAGAAATACCGGAGGGACCGGTAAAATTTCCATGAAAATGACCGATAAAGACGCCTTTTATCAGGAATTTAAAGAGTCTTTTGAAATGTTTTATAATTTTATAATCAGCATAGGATTTACAATGACGAATGTTTGCTATCCTATGAGCATCGATAAAGATAATATAGGCATGAATGCTGTTTATGGTGCAACATCCAACAATTCGGTTATTACATTTTCCAAAGAGGAAAAAATACAGATATTCAGAGCATTGATGGATACTATTCCAAAATTTCGCTCTAAAATAAGAATATTTACTCCATTGGTATCACTTTATTCCCTGATTAAACAATATGAGGGGAATGGTAAATTTTCTTTTGGATGCAGGGGAGGCATCGATTTCTTTTTTGTTGAAGCAAGGGAAGGAAATACCTATCCATGCGGCTATCGCGGCAATGAGAATCTCGGTAAGTTTTACGATTTGAATATAAAGAGCATAAGGCAAAAGCCATTTTGCAGGGCATGCGACTGGGAATGCTTCAGAGATCCTTCAGAGCAAATAGGATTTTTAATCGGAACTCTCAGAAATCCTCTAAAGTCAAGGAAAATAAAAGATCCTGAATATATAAGGCTATGGAAGCAGGATATTAAATACTATAACCGGTGTGGTTATTTTAACGGCAGAAAGGCAAAATGACATTCATCGCTATCACCCACCTCATATTTTGTAATCAGTCTGACAGAAAGAGTAAAAATGACCGGGATGATTACGGTAAGCATCGGCACAAAATAGTTTATAAGTAAAGATGCAAGGGCATAGGGCCCGTTAATGCTGACTTTCCGTGAAAACCAAAGATTCATATTAATATCATATCGCATATAACTATGTCTGCCAATATACTATTTGTGAAATTAATCGATGATGATGCTGAAAATAATACGGTTTATTCCCTGTAAATAGAAGGCCGTATATTATATAATATTCTTAACGTTAATGCTAAAAAAGTGGGAGTCAAGGGCTTTAAACCATTCGGTGCTTCTTTGGAAAGGGAGATTCTATGTTTAAAATAATGATAGTTGAAGACGATGAAAAAATGCGGGAGATAATCCTGCAGAATATTATAAAATGGGGATTTTATGGGTACTGTGTGCAGGATTTCAACAAAGTATTCGATGAGTTTGCAAAATATAATCCTCATCTTGTTTTGATGGATATCAACCTGACCGCTTATGATGGGTTCTACTGGTGCGGTAAAATTCGGGAAGTCTCGAAGGTCCCGATTATCTTTATATCCTCCAGGAATACCAACATGGATATAATCATGGCCGTAAACATGGGCGGAGATGACTTTATTCAAAAGCCTTTTTCCTTGGAAGTATTGATGGCAAAGATAAATGCGCTCCTAAGAAGAACTTATAACTATACAGATGCTTTTTTAAGTATAATAGAGCATAACGGGGTGGTGCTTAATCTCAAGGACGGAACGGCTTTATTCAAGGATAAAAAAATTGACCTTACTAAAAATGAATTTAAAATACTCTATATTCTTATGAAAGATAAAGGCTCTATCGTGAGCAGGGATAAGATAATGAGGGCCCTTTGGGAAGACGAGAGCTTCGTGGACGACAATACGCTGACCGTAAACGTTAACAGGCTCAGGAAAAAGCTTGATGACATGGGGATAAAAGATTATATTATAACGAAGAAAGGCCAGGGATATGTAATTTTATGAGATTTAAAAAATATTTGGCAGATAGAAAAGTTCCGATACTTTGTTTCGCCCTGCTTATGATGTTCATATCTCTGGTTATCCATTTAGACGGTTCATTTAAAGTAAGCGCGGGAAATATATTTTATATCAATCTGGTCGCCTTTTCTTTTTTTATGATTTATTTGGCGGGCAGCTATCTTTATTATAGAAACTATTATAGAAGTTTGACCGATATCGTAGAGAACAAAAGGGATGAAATAATAAGCCGCCTTCCAAAACCTAAAACACATGAACAAATTCTTTTTCAGAAGGTGCTTTTATCTCTGTACAATGAGCAAATTTCTAAAATGGAAGGACTTTATGAGCAGAAAAAAGATTATGAAGAATTTATAACATCATGGGTACATGAGGTAAAAACTCCCATCTCAGTATGCAGGCTGCTGATCGAAAGCAATTTAAATTCCCAAAATAGTGAAGTGCTTGGCAGCATGGGAGAAGAAATAGATAAAATCGAGCACTATATTGAACAGGCGCTTTATTATTCTAAAATAGATGATTTTTCGAAAGACTATATTATAAATGAGATTGAGCTTGACAGATTGGTTAAGGAAGCAGTAAAAAAGCAGGCTAGGACTTTTATCAATAAGAAAATAAGCGTAGAAATCGATAATACTGACTTGACGGTTGCAACCGATAAACTATGGCTTTCGTTTATAATAGATCAGATATTGTCAAATGCCCTGAAGTATACATATACAGGCGGCCGGATTAAAATATATGGACTCTCTGATGAGAAAGCGCAAAAACTTGTCATAGAGGACAACGGCATAGGAATAAGATCCGAGGACATCGGCAGGGTCTTCGACAAGGGTTTTACGGGCTATAATGGAAGGGAAAATTATAAGTCCACGGGCATGGGCCTCTACCTTTCAAAAAAACTTGCAAGAAAGCTGGGGCATGATATTGCCATCGAATCGAAATATGGCGAACATACAAAGGCGATAATCATATTCCCCAGGCTGTCGGACTATTTCGATGTTTCAAGATAAACTGGGGTTCGTATTTTATATACATCCGATAAACTGGAGCGTTATAAATGCAAATCATAAAAAAAGCGGCATTGCCGCTTTTTTTATGATTTGTGACAATAATGTAAGATACCGGTACCGTTTTGTAAGACAGGAAAATGGAACGATGCTTATTATTTTTATAAAATAAGATTGTAAATTGAGACAAGAAGAAAAACGGAGGTTTAAATATGGGCGATGTTTTGATAGCCAGAAATTTAAAAAAAGTTTACGGTTCCAGAGGAAATATTTGCACTGCACTTCACGACATAGACCTGGATATTAAAGAAGGTGAATTTGTAGGCATAATGGGACCTTCAGGTGCCGGTAAGACGACACTTTTGAATATTATTTCCACCATAGACAAACCAAGCGGCGGCACTGTCACCATAGGCGGAGAGGACATAGTGAAAATGGATGAAGAGAAATTATCGATATTCAGAAGAAACAAGCTGGGTTTTATTTTTCAGGATTTCAATCTGCTGGATACCCTGACAGTGAAGGAAAATGTGGTCCTCCCGCTGGCACTTTCCAGGATGGATATAGGTAAAATAGAAGAAAGGCTCAAGGAGATCTCTGCAAGTTTGGGGATAGATGATATTTTAAACAAATATCCTTATGAAATATCAGGGGGCCAAAAGCAGAGGACCGCAGCGGCCAGGGCTATTATCAGCCATCCGGCCTTGATCCTTGCGGATGAACCTACAGGAGCTCTTGATTCCAAGTCTTCAGCCGAACTGCTTCAGGCATTAAGCAATTTAAATGAGAAAAACAGGGCTACGATCATGATGGTAACCCACGATGCGTTTGCAGCCAGTTACTGCAAGAGAATAATCTTTATAAAGGACGGAATGTTATTTACAGAGCTCATAAGGGGAGGCTCCCGCAAGGAATTTTTCCAGAAGATACTTGACGTCCTCAAAACAATGGGCGGCGGATTGACCGACATATAGCAGAAATGCAAAAGGAAGTGAAAAAATGATGGGCTTGTTTGATATAGCCACTAAAAATATAAAAAAAAACTTTTACAATTATTTTTTATACTTTATATCCATGATATTCAGCATAGTAGTTTACTTTACATTTACATCGATAGAATATAATCCCCAGGTTGAAAAAGTCATCGGCGCTTCAATGATTTCAGTCGTGTTCAAAGCGGCAGCCATAGTCGTTGCGGTATTTGTTGCAATATTCATCTGGTATTCTAATTCTTTCTTCATAAGAAAGAGAAAAAAGGAAATCGCACTTTATTCCCTTCTCGGAATAAGGAAAAGGCAAATAGGAAGAATGCTTTTTTATGAAAATATTGTGATGGGCATAGCAGCGCTCCTAGCCGGTATTTTTTTCGGGAGTTTGCTATCGAAGTTGTTCATAATGATTCTGGTAAGGCTCATGGGGTTCTCAGCCGATATTGTATTCATGGTGCCTTTGAAGGCGGTTATAAATACTGCTGCTGTTTTTATCGTATTATTCCTCATGACATCGATACATGGCTACAGGCTTATATACAGATTTAAGCTGATAGAGCTTTTCAAGGCGGAAAATCAAGGCGACAGGGAGCCAAAGGTTTCGGTATTCTTTTCAATAGCATCTATTTTATTGATTGGCGGAGGGTACTGGATATATACCAGGAAAATATCAAGCTTTACCGTCTTTGCCATATTGATAACATTAGTGCTTGTGGTGATAGGAACATTCATGCTTTTTTCCTCCTTGACCCTGCTGATTATCAAGCTTTCAAAGAAAAATAAGAGAAGATATTATAAGGGCATCAACATGATAGGAACATCCCAGCTGTTGTACAGGATAAATGCAAGTGCCAGAACCCTGGCCACAATTGCTGTATTAAGCGCTGCAACACTTACGGCCATGGAGGTATCGTCAAGCTTTTATTATGATCTCTCGGTGGATTTGGAGAAAAATTATGGCTTTACTTATGCATATGCAAGCAATGACGCTTCTTTAGATAAGCAGGTGGAAGATATAATAAGCAGATATCCTGAAAATAAAATTATTGCTTCCGTAAATATGAATTTTGCTAAAGTAAACGGGCAATGGCCGGATTTTCAAAGCGAATCGGTAAATAAAACAATTCCGGCAGGCTTTTATATAATATCTGAAAGCAACTATGATGAAATTGCAAGGGCAAGGAAATTGAAGGATAGGATAAAACTGCGGAACAGCAATGAAGCAGTTTTATTTGGGCAAATTCTAAATTTTACATCAAAATATGATTATGCCGGGAAGACTATTACAATAAGCGAAAATAACGATAATTTCCCCTTGAATGTTGTGGACTTTAAAAATTATTCCCTTCCCAATTCCGGTATGACAAGGTATGCCGTTGTTGTACGTGATGAGGTTTATAACAAGTATTGCAAGGCAGACAATCTATACAGGATAAAAGGGTATATTACCGACAATGAAAAGGATAGCGAAAAGCTGACAGGTGAGCTTGATAAACTGTTATCAAAGAAGCTTATTCAAAATGGTGAAGGTGTTAAATTTTCGTCATATTATTCACGATATAAGGCAGGGCTTATGTTTTCAGGTTTAATCATTTTTTTAGGCGCATTCCTTGGATTATTGTTTCTGGTTGCCACGGGAAGTATAATATTTTTCAAGCAACTGTCCGAAGCTAACGACGACAGGGACAGGTATAAAATCCTCAGAAATATCGGGGTAACAAAAAAAGAAATCAGGATTTCCATAAGTAAACAGATATTCATTGTTTTTGCGCTGCCCCTTGGAATCGGAATAATGCATAGTCTCGTAGCCTCAAGCCTTTTGTCGAGAATGCTTAAAGTAGACTTGACACTGCCCATAATTGTGACTGTCAGCGCTTATTCAGCCATATACATGATTTACTATTTCTTGACGGTAAACTCTTACTATAATATTGTCAATGCAATGTGATATCCGATTTTCAATAAAAAAGCCTTTGATAATTGAGTAATTTGTTATGCATATGGTCCAGTCTCATAGGTATTTGACAAAGATTAAATGTTATGATAAAATAGAACGGTCGTCCGAACTATATGGGAGGGTGTAATGATGCAGCGAAAAACAGAAAAAGAAGATACGTCGGCGAGGATTCTTAATGCGGCTTTTGAGTGCCTTTCTGAAAAAGGTTATGCGAACGTGTCCATGCGCAACATAGCCGAGGGGGCCGGTGTCGCATTAAGCCAGCTCGCATATTACTACAAAAATAAGGAAAAGTTATTCAGTGAGGTCATTAATATGATGACGGAGCAATATATGAGCGAAATAGAGGCCACTCTGAAATCTACAGCGGATGCAAAGGATAAACTCGCATCTCTTGTGAGATACTTTAAGAAGCTCATTAGGAATAATCCCGAACTTTTGAGACTTTTTATTGATTTTACAGCACAGTCTTTGTGGATTCCCTCTTTCAGGGAACAACTGAACAGCTTATTTAATTCTATAACAGAAATCATCGAAAGGAATCTATCGGTCGACACTATAGCCAACAAAAGCTTGCTGGGGCATTCTCCAAAGTGCATAGCAAAATTAGTTTTTGGCGCTTTATACGGGACAACTGTTCAGATAATACTTGGTCCCGACAAGGAGGGTGCCTTTGACTCACTAAAATTGGCAGAAGATTTATTAAATTAAAGGAGGATTTCATATGTCAAATTCGTTTGAAAAATCATTTAATTTGGGTTTGGGACTTTTGGCGTGTTCCCGGGAAAAAATTGAAGAACTGGTGGAGGAATTGGTCAGTAAAGGTGAAGTGGCAAAAAAAGATGCCCGGCAGTTTGCAGGCGAACTCATTAAGCGTGGTGAAGAGCAGCGGGAAGAACTGAAAAAATTGGTTCAGAGCGAGGTCACAAAGGCTCTGAATAATGCGAATGTAGCAACAAAAGAAGATATTGTTACAAAAGATGAAATCAGGAAAATTGTAAGAGAAGAGATACAAGAGGCATTTCGGGATCAAGGGTCTTCTAAAAATGAAGACATAAAGTAAAAAAGAAAATATAGCGAGAAAACCGATTGATTAAGGTATATTAAGTCCAAGCAAGGTTATCTTGCTATGTTGGGGGTGACATGATGGATTACGGGCGCATGCGCATCAAAAGATATAAAGAGATTCTCACTGTATTTACGAAGTATGGGTTTGGAATGTTGTTCAGGCGATTTAGATTCCGTCATCCGCTAAGACTAAAAAACAGAATATCAGATCCGGCCTCCACTCCTGACAATGCTGAAATTTCTGCAGGAAAACGGCTGAGGCTGGCCTTGGAGGAACTAGGGCCGACATTCGTTAAGCTGGGTCAAATTTTAAGCATAAGGCAGGATATCCTGCCAGCCGAGCTTACTGAGGAACTTAAAAAGCTTCAGGATTCAGTGCAGCCCTTTCCATTTTCCGAGGTGAAGGCGATGATTGAAGTTGAATTTAAGGATGATCTGGATAATATCTATAAGGAATTTGACGAGAAGCCGCTGGCGGCGGCTTCCATTTCTCAGGTTCATCGAGCAAAACTGTTCTCAGGGAAACAGGTTGCCGTGAAGGTTCAAAGGCCGGGCATCGAAAAAATTATCGATCTGGATCTTGACATCCTGAAGAGCATGGCGCATTTTATCGATCATCATACAAAGTATGGGAATTTTTATGATTTCAGCGGCATGATGGCGGATTTTGAGAAGACGATAAAAGCCGAACTGGACTTTACGAAAGAGGGAGAAAACGCGGACACCTTCATGCGTAATTTCAGCAGGGATGAAGGTGTAACGGTCCCAAGAGTAAAATGGATTTACACGACAAAACACATCCTTACAATGGAGTATTTTGATGCCATCAAGATCAGCGATTTAGAAGGGTTGGATCAGGCAGGTATTGACCGGAGAAAAATTGCCGAAAGGCTTGCGACGTCCATATGCAATCAAATACTTAGGGATGGTTTTTTTCACGCAGATCCCCATCCAGGCAATATTCAGGTCCTTCCGGACGGGACAATTATATTTCTCGATATGGGAATGGTGGGACGCTTGGATGAAGCCCGTAAAGAAATGGTTTCTAAATTTTTTTTAGGTGTTGCATTCAAAGACAGCGATATGGTAGTCAGATCAATCCTGGATATGAACGTTGTGATCGACCGAAAAAATATAAATAATTTTGAAAGGGATATAGACACAATCATTGAGAAATACCTGACCATGCCTATGAATGAGATCAAAATCGATGATTTACTTCGGGAAACATTTCATACTGCGTATTTGAATCATATTAAAATACCCCATGAATTTTCCTTGCTGGCAAAAACGCTTGGAACGCTTCAGGGACTGCTGGAAAAAATGGATCCGGAGCTTAACGCTCTCATAGTAGCCGAGCCAATCGCCAAAAGGCTCTTTTATCAGTCTTTTTCAGCAAAAAAAATAAAAAGTCAAATCGGGAAAAGTTTATGGAACTACCACAAGTTTTTGAGCGAGTTACCGGCTGCAATGCGGAACATACTTCGCAAAGCGGAAAATGAGGACTTTTCCGTTCAATTTGAAATGAAAGATATGAATACATTTCAAAGACGATTGGAACGGATCTCTAACAGAATATCCTTCAGTGTGATATTGCTCGCCGTAAGCATTATCATTGCCGGAGTTCTGATCAGCTCCGGTCTCAGCGCGGATACAAGCGGTGAAATGTATCTTTTCAATGTTACTGTATTGAAAATAGGATTGGCATTTGCCATTCTGATCCTTTTAGGACTCATTATTTCAATGATTCGGTCGCGCCGCTGAAAATATAAAAACAAAATGAGCAACGTCAATGAAGGGAATGACAAACAAGGGTGGATAATATCCTGAAGCATATCACCGGTCCCGACGATATAAAGGGTTTGAGGATAGAGCAATTGAAGCAATTAGCTGACGAGAGCAGAGCGTATCTGATAGAAACCATATCCGAAACAGGAGGGCACTTGGCTTCCAATCTGGGGGTGGTAGAACTCACAATTGCGCTTCATAATGTCTTTTGAAGCGCTTAATGACGCCGGACGGTCACTCACAAATTTGATCGTGATCTTAAACGACAACGAATTTTCCATAAGCAAAAATGTAGGAGGCCTTTCAAGATATTTATCGCAAATAAGAACGGAACCTGCCTACTTTAAAGTAAAGGAAGTTTTGAAAAAGGCTTTCGTCAGGATACCCGGTATTGGTACGGACATTGCCGGAGGACTGGACAGGATCAAAGGTTCGGTCAAATATCTGATTATGCAACGAACATTATTTGAAGATCTTGGATTCAAGTATTTTGGTCCCATAGACGGACATGACTTAAGGGAACTGACCGCATCTTTTCGAAGGCCAAATTTATAAAAGGGCCGTTATTGATACACGTTCATACGCAGAAAGGGAAAGGGTACAAACCTGCGGAAGATAATCCTAAGGCCTTCCACTGCGTATCCTCTTTTGAAATCAAAACAGGTAAAATCCATAGTTATATGGGAGAAAATTATTCAGATGTTTTTGGAAAAGAGATGTTAAGGCTCGCAGAAGAAAAAGATGAGCTTATAGCGATTACCGCCGCCATGAGGGATGGTACGGGACTTGTGGAATTTTCAAAGAAGTATCCAAAAAGGTTTTTTGATGTAGGAATCGCCGAGGAGCATGCCGTGACATTTGCCGCGGGTATGGCCAAAGGCGGGTTGATTCCTGTTTTTGCGGTATATTCTTCATTTTTGCAGCGGGCGTATGATCAGATTATCCATCATATTTCTGTGAAGGATATTGTAAAAGATTGCGGATTAACAAGGCAAGCATTTTATTACCATTTTAAGGACAAGTATGATCTTATAAACTGGATTTATTATACAGAAACAGCCCGTTTCATGAGTTCGTATAACAATGTGGAGCATTGGTTGGACGGCATGGTGGATTTGTGTAATTACATGCGGCAGAATAGGACGTTTTATATGAATGCTCTCAATACAACCGGACAAAACTCTTTTCAGGAATATTTGCATAATTACATTCAAAATATTTCGATCTCTGCAATAGAAAATATTCAAAATACAGAATATGATGAAAACAAGTGGGGCTTTACCATTAAATTTATATCCACTGCTTTTGTCGGTATGATTGTTAGATGGGCTTACAATGGGATGAAAGAGGATCCGGCCGAGTATGTAGCGAAGATGCGAAGTATATTTGATGGAAGTGTTCTTGGCGAATTGGAAAACCCAAAAATGAGATGTTTACAGGGAATCCGAGTGTTTATTTTTGAAACTATAAAGGCTCTGTTTACTTTGGCTGTAAAGAATATATGGGAGATAAGACCGGAAAATTTGCAATAAGATGCAAAAGTTTCGGATAGGCCTTTTTGGTTAAATGGATTGGCATGCATCCGCTTATCGCCAGGTCCGTCACTTCCGCGAAACAAAACCGCTGTTCACCATGGATTTTTGGAACGATGGCGAGTATGCAGGAGGCTGTATCGCTGGCGGGCGAAGATACTTGCATATCAATGCAGCAGGCGATATCGAGCCGTGCGCGTTCATTCATTATTCGGATTCAAATATCCATGAGAAAAAGCTTCTGGACGCGCTTCGATCTCCACTGTTCATACAATATCATAAAAATCAGCCGTTTAATAACAACCGGTATTCTCTATAAGCGTAAGAAAAGAAAAATAACCGTTCGTTGATCTATGAGATTATGGATTTAAAGATAAATGATATTGTTATTAAATAAAAAATTGCTTTGAAGTTATTACTCAGATGGGTATGAAAATGCAAAAATTACATAAACAAAATCAGCACCGTAAAGGAGGGTGACGAACTTGTCAGTGCTTTTATTTATTGTGACGGCGGTTGCAGCTTATATGCTCGGAGGAATCAACGGCTCGATCATCACCTCTCAATGCATCTATCATAAAGACATCCGCGATTTTGGTAGCGGTAATCCGGGGTTGACGAATTTTTAATGGCAGAGAATCAAAGCTTGTCGTATATCGGGAAAAAGAAGTGTAATGCATATCGACGGTTTTATTGAAACTTCAATCATTAGGGACGCATATCAAAGCGTCGTATTTTATTTATACAAGAAAGTTTATCACAAAAATAGGTTCTGCATAATTTTGAAAAGTATAGTATGGTATGGTAATGGAGATGATATTAGAATAAAAATCGATTTTAGATAAATTGATAATTTGGACGTATTTGCGTTTGTAAAAGCTTTCTTTGGAAGGATGTGGTTTCATGTGGACAATCAAAAGAAAATACCAAATAGGTTGATAAATGAGAAGTCACCCTATTTGCTGCAACATGCTTATAACCCTGTCGACTGGTATCCATGGGGGAAAGAGGCATTTGAAAAAGCAGAACTTGAAGATAAGCCTGTTTTCTTGAGTATTGGTTATTCAACCTGCCACTGGTGCCATGTGATGGAAAGGGAAAGCTTTGAGGATGGTGAAGTGGCTGATGTCCTAAACAAATATTTTATATCCGTCAAAGTCGACAGGGAAGAGAGGCCGGACATCGACAGCATATATATGGATATTTGCCAGATGATGAATGGAAATGGAGGATGGCCTCTTACGATAATCATGACTCCGGATAAAAAGCCTTTTTTTACAGGGACATACTTTCCCAAAAATAACAGGTACGGGCACCCCGGCCTTATAGAAATACTTAATGCGGCATGGGAAAGCTGGCATAAAAAAAGAGCACAAATAGCCGAATTGGGAGACAGCATCGTTGAGACTATAAACAGCGATGATAAGGGTAAAGAGACTAATGTGTGCGGCATGGATACGGTAGAGAGGGCATTTAAGCGGCTTGCAGGAATATTTGATGCTGTCTATGGTGGGTTTGGCAATGCTCCAAAATTTCCTATGCCTCACATCTTGCTTTTTCTACTGCGCTATATGAATGTTACAGAGGATAATAATGCTCTTGAAATCGTAAATAAGACTTTAGAGTCTATGTATAAGGGCGGCATATTCGATCATATAGGGTTTGGATTTTCAAGATATTCCACGGATAGAAAGTGGCTTGTACCCCATTTTGAAAAGATGCTGTATGATAATGCGCTTTTATCCATAGCCTATGCCGAAGGTTATGCTGTTACCAAAAGAAAACTGTACAGGGATGTTTGCAAAAAAATATTGGCTTATGCGCTAAGAAATATGAAGTCAAGGGATGGAGGGTTTTATTGCGCTGAAGATGCTGACTCGGAAGGCGTAGAGGGGAAATTTTATTTATGGACGAAAGATGAAATAGAATCAGTAATCGGAAAAGCGGATGCGAAGATTTTCTGCGGCATTTATGGCATAGATGCCAAGGGCAATTTTGGCGGAAAATGCATACCGAATCTTATAAATACAGATATAGACGGCCTTGAAAACGACGCAACATTGACCTCCAGACTTGAATGCATGATAAATAAACTTTATGAATACAGAGAAAAGAGGATTCACCCTTTTAAGGATGACAAGATACTGACATCTGTAAACGGGTTGATGATAGCCTCCCTTGCATATGCTGGGAGAATATTTGCCGATAAAGTATACATATCGGCTGCTAAAGACTGTGCCGATTTTGTTCTCGATCATTTGGTTAGAGATGATGGAAGGCTTATGGCAAGATACCGTGAGGGCGATGCATCATATTTGGGATATCTTGATGATTATTCGTTTTTCATATATGGATTGATACAGTTATATGAATCTACATTTGATCTTAAATATTTAGAAAAGGCAGCAGGATTGAACAATGACATGATTAGATTTTTTTGGGATAAAGAAGACGGCGGGTTCTTTTCATATGGAAGCGACAGCGAAAAACTTATAGCAAGGCCAAAGCAGGTTTATGACGGTGCCGTTCCCTCCGGTAATTCTGTAGCCGCCTATAATCTGATGATGCTTGCAAAGATTACCAAAGATACGGCTCTTGAAGACAAAGCCAATAAACTGTTCGAAACATTTTCCAGAAAAGTGAATGATAATCCATGTTCATACTGTTTCTTTTTAGCCGCACTCTTGTTGAGTATAAACCATGGAGAAGAAATAGTGATTTCGGGCTCAGATGCAAACGCTTATGATATGCTGAGTGAAATCAACAGGAGGTATATGCCTTTTTCATCTGTGGTTTTAAATGATGGAAAGCACTATGATATATTGACTTATTTGAAGGATATGCCGGAAGTCTGCGGTAAAACTGCGGCATATTTATGCCGCAATTTTACATGCAACCGTCCGGTTACAGAAAAAGCTGCATTTGCCGAAATGCTGGATAAACAGCATGACTGAGTGAATGATTGCCAAGGAAGAAGTTTTTATACTGCGCTAAAGAATAGATTATCAAGATGCAAGCTTTGCTGCTAAGGCAATTGGCCTTCGCGTTTTACCTGAAGGTCTATCTCTTCTGTAATATTGCAAAGATCCGGAAACAGTGAGAATCTCGTTATGCCATAACGTGTCAGTTGCTCTTTGATAAAGTTTATGCTTTCTGATGCGATAGAAATTTTAAAAAGGTAGTCGGAGGCATCATTGAACATATTAAGAGGAACAATTTTTTTCGTATGGGGAAAGACCGTGAATACTCCTCTTTGAGCTAATATTCTTGGATTATTTATTGGTCCTACTATGGCTGCAGGTTTTTTCGTTTTTAAGATATTGGCATTCGGGCCAAAGAGGGTATTGACCGGTTTTTCATCTATATTCGGGATATAACCCGGCTTTACAAAGCTGTAGAATGAAAAAGCTTCATTGAGTTTAACAGGGCTTAGGACCCAGACAGCCGCATCATTTCCTACACTGGATGGAAGCTGGTCTATTGAGAAGAAAAGTGCAACAAATGCATCGCGGGACCAGTCCATCAATCTTGTCGGTACTCCATAATGCTGCATCAAAAATAACCAGTGCCAGTATGCTGCCGAATTATCCGCTATAGGGTATGGCGGTACGCATTGCACATCGGGAATTGCAAGAGATTTAAACTTCGAAAGATATACTATTTCAAGCTCGGGGTTCAAGGGTTTTCTGCCTATCTTCGGTATAAGATCGAATTTTGCGTCAGGCTGACCACGATACCAGAGTTCACATTTTTTATTGTTAGGGGGACATATATCCTTGAATGCCATATCTATTATCCTGAGGTACTGCTGCACTGAGCCAGCCCTCCCTATGGTCCTGACGAGTGAACTTTCAGTAGCTGCTTTTCTATATTCTGCATCAATATTCACTTTTTCGATCCTCCTTTATTAGCAGATATTAGCAGAGTATGTAAAGGATCATGAATTGTGACTTATTTGCCGAAATATCGACATATTTTAAAATGTATGGATTATGGGTGCATATTTTATATTCGAAATCAAAAATTGAAGTATAATATAAGAGTATGGCGTATATTCTTCAAACAGTTTTGATATACTTGATATAGCCATAAGAGTATAGATTTAAATAACATGATGGATTGAATCCGGAGAGGGGCATTTATGGAAATTCTTGATAATAAATTGATGGATATAGTAAATAGAAAAGGGTTGGAGAAATGTTTGTTAAATTGCAATTTCGGGTTGGAGAAAGAAAATATAAGAGTCGATGAAACGGGGAGGCTTGTCCAAACTCCGCATCCTGCAATTTTCGGAAACAGGTTAAAGAATCCATATATAAAGACTGATTTTTCCGAAAGCCAGGTGGAGATGGCAACTCCTGTGTGCCATACGATAGAGGATACATATAATTCGCTGGAGATGATTCACGATACTGTATGCCTGAACATAGGAGGCGAATACCTGTGGCCTCAGAGCAACCCGCCGGCTCTTCCAGAGGAGGATGAAATACCTATAGCCAACATGGGCGATGAATATGAAGACAGGTTCAGGGCTGTGTTAGCCATGAAATATGGAAGGAAGAGGCAGGTGATAAGCGGCATACACTACAATTTTTCATTTGATGAGGCATTTATAGATTCTATTTGCGGGGAATTCCCGGATGAGGGAAGCTTTATGGATTTTAGAAATAAATTATACCTTAAAATATGCAGAAATTTTATGAGATACAGATGGATGCTTATATATATGACAGGAGCAAGTCCGGTATTTCACGACACGTTTATAAAGAAATATGTTGATGAAAGCTGCAGGATGGCTGATGGCACATGCTATTATCAGAACATGGTCTCTTTAAGGAACAGTGATTATGGCTATAAAAACAGGAATAATTTTTATATCCCTTTTGACTCTGTTGACGGATATGTCGGTGAAATAAAAAAATATGTCGATTCAGGAGAGCTTCAGGATATTTGCGAGTTTTACGGGCCTATAAGGTTAAAGACGGGAAATGATGATAATCTGTCCCATGAGCTTATAGAAAAGGGCATACAATATATAGAAATAAGGATTCTGGATTTGAATCCGCTGTATAAAATCGGAATAAGCAGGGGCATATTATATTTTATACATATGTTTCTCCTGTATATGCTGTTTAAGGACGATGAAACATATGATATGCAAAACCATCTGACGGCCGAAAAGAATGCACAGATTATATCGTTTCAAGGAAGACAGGAAGGGTTATTTTTGTACGATGATAGTAGCTGCAGCGTGCCATTTAAGGACAAGGCTCTTGATATATTAAACGCTATGCTTGAAATGCTAAAATGCCTGAATCTTGATAGTGAATATTTAAGTGGACTGATAGAAGAAGCTAAAGATATGGTAAAGAATCCTTCAAAGACATTTTCAGGCATTATATTTGATGAAGCCAGGGAAAAATCCTACATGGGCTTTCATATGGGAAAAGCAGTTAAATATTTGAATGAGAGCAGGAAAAAGATAATAGTTTAAGACTAATTAATATCCGCCAATGTATTTCTATTTACAAAGCTATCTAAATTAAAGCCATATAAATGGCGATGTTTCAGTGTAAGGGGAGATGTTTAAAATGGGTTTAAGTTTCAGAAAATCTGTAAAGCTGGGAGGTGGAACAAGATTGAACATCAGCAAAAGCGGAATAGGCATAAGCAGCGGAATAAAAGGTTTGCGTGTAGGCGTGGGACCTAAGGGATTAAGGACGACAGCCTCTATTCCGGGGACAGGAATAAGATATACGAAACAAAAATCGTTGAAAAGTCCAAGCAGGGTTGATTATGGGCCGGTTAATTCAAATCAGGGGTACATACCTGCATATTTGATAATTCCCAAAGTGCCTTTTAAATATTTCGCTTTGACATTGATTTTGTTTCCTTTAATCTTAATAGGCTGCTTTGCGCCGCCGTTCCTTCTTGTAACTTTAGCCGTGGCAATTGCAGATATTATTGTCTGCAATACGAAAGGTTATAAAATCTTAATGAATACGCAAAAAGCCATAAAGGCTTTTGAATCGTCAAATAATCCAAAATGTTATAAATATGCGGGGAAGGTTTTGCAATATGATCCCGATAACTATACGGCAGAAGCATTTATGGCAATGAAGTATTCCGATGAATTGAATAGTGAAATGGTTATAAAAATAATGACTTTACTGCCTCCGGCATACCTTGACTTATCGATGCAGTACAGGCTTGCGGCTGCTTATTGCGACACAAAGCAATATAAACCCGCAATACCTTTATTCCAGCAAATAATCAAGGAATCGGACGGAGATCTTTTCCCATACGAGCTATTGGCGGAATCATTTTTTAATATAGGCGAAACAAGTTTGGCATTGGATACATGCACTGAAGCCCTGAAGCACAGAAAAAAGAAATCAGAAAAGGAATCTTACCGATATGAGCTCAGATACACTAAAGCCCAGTGCTATATTAAAATGGGTATGGAAAAAGACGCATTGAAGGAACTAAATGTAATATATTCACATGACATCGGCTTCAAAGATGTCGGGCAGCTAAGGGAAAAGTTATTGAACAAAAAAGGCCAGTAACTATGTAGTTTTTCCAACGATTTATGAATAATAAGTTGTATGACGAATGAGCATTATGAAAGTTTTGAAGTTTTGATAAGTTCTTGGCTTTGCTGCCGAAAAGAATCCTTAGAGCTTTTGATTGTCTGAACGTACGTGAGTTTCAAAAGCTCTTGGATTATCAAGGCTGCAAGCTATAGAACTTACAAAACTTGAATCTGGCGAATGAGTGTTCAAAATAACATAAGTTCAAATTACGAATCGAAGTTAAACATGGTCTATCTTAAAAATATCTTTTTATCATATCCGCTGTCACGGCTTTATTTTTAGAAACCTCTGCAAAGAAATGTCCGCTTTTCCTTATGGTTCTCTTCTGGGTTTTATAATCGACTTCTATAAGCCCGAACCTTGGGGTCAACCCCTTTTCCCATTCAAAATTATCGAGAAGCGACCAATGATAGTATCTTTTAACATCTACATTTTCATCTGCAAGTTTTTTTATCATTTTTAAATGGTCATATATAAACTTTGTTCTCTTTTCATCCTTTGAATCGCATATGCCGTTCTCCGTTATATAGATAGGCAACTTATAAATGGACCAATATTTCCTGCACACCCTGTAAAGGCCGTAAGGGTATATCTCCCAACCGAGATCGTTGACTTCCGCATTTTCAGCCACTTTTAAATCTGCAAACATCATCCCTGGGTTCCACGAAAATTTTATTATATCTCTCGAATAATAATTTATGCCAAAGAAGTCCGAGTATCTGCCTTTTCCGTAAGGATAACCTCCTGAACCTATGGGGAAAAGGAATCTTCCATTTACCATGCTTTCGGTGAACAGGGTGTGGAAGCAAAAATCAGCCAGGTCCCGGGGGATCCTTGCCGCTAAGCTGTTATGGTAGACATCAAATACGCGTATATGGTTTGCGACGCCAACCGTTGTTTTACCGCTGCAGCCCATATCCTTCCTTATCCTGTGGATTAGCTTATAGCATTCTATATGAGCTTTTGCCATGTTTTTAAGGCCTTTGAAAAAATTTGACAAACTTGGTTTCCCCGGCGGGAAATCAGCGGTGATGTAAGTCTCTAATAAATATACGTTAGGCTCATTTATTGTTATCCATTCCGTTACTATATCTCCCAAGTACGTTACCACTTTTTGAGTATAGTCTTTAAATAATTCCACGGAATCCGGATTTGCCCATCCGCCGATGTCTTCAAACCATATGGGGTTTGAAAAATGATGAATGGTAACAAGAGGTTTTATGCTATTGTCTATCAGCATTTGAATTTCCCTGCGGTAATGGGATAATGCATCTTCGCAGAATTTGCCTCTTTCAGGCTCGATACGTGCCCATTCCAAACTCATCCTGTAGATGTCATGGTTTAGATTCTTCATGAGTTTGATATCCTCTTCATACCGGTTCCAATGGTCGTCTGCCATCTTGCAGTGCGTTTTATCCTTTATTTTTCCCGCTTCGCAAAATTTATACCAGTTATTGTGAATATCGCCGCCTTCTATCTGCAAGGAGGCGGTAGCAGACCCTAAAAGCAGATCGGATGGAAGATTAAAGGGTTCGAAATTACTTGATTTAGATATTTTTAAATCCATAAAATCATCCCTTGGAGATTATTAAAATAATTTATATGAGCATCGATTAACTTTCAGATGCTCTTGAATAAACTTATAAACAACAGAACATTGAGGACTGTTACGAATATCCCCGTACACCATAACGCTATCTTGAATAATTTTTTATTTGCGTATTTTCCCATTATCTTTTTAGATGAAGTCAGATATATCTGGACAAATATAGTTATAGGAAGCTGTATGCTTAAAAGTGTCTGCGAATATACAAGCCCCTTAAATGGGTCCTGTATGAGCAGCACTACGATGAATGCGGCGATTAATGTGATGGCGACGCCAACCTTTGTATGCATGTCATGTATATCATAGGGCTCCTTAAAGAATCCGGTGAAAATACTGCCGCCTGCCATTCCTGCAGTGATGCATGAAGATACGCCGGAAAAAAGCAGCGAAACTGCGAATATGGCTGAAGCCTTGTTACCAAGGAGCGGGATCAGCATCTCATGTGCCTGTCCAAGCTCTGTTACCGGTATCTTATGGGCAAAAAAAGTTGCAGCAGCGATAATGATTATTGCGCTGTTTATGGCCCATCCGATTAGCATTGATAGCAGCGTATCCATGAATTCATAGTCCAATTGTTTGGCAATTATGCGCTCATCTTTTAGATTCCACTGCCTGCTTTGTATGATCTCTGAATGCAGATACAGATTGTGAGGCATTACAACCGCTCCAAGAGCGCTCATTATAATAGGCATCGCCCCTCGTGGAAAGCTGGGCAGAGTCCAGCCTGTAAGTGCCTCATGCCATTCGATATGAACCATGCTTAATTCGATTATAAATGATAAACCTATAAGAGATACGAAGCATATTATCCATTTTTCTATTTTTTTATAAGAACTGGTAAACAGCATCCATGATACGAAAGCTAAAACAAGCAATGAACCTATTTTTATAGGCAATTTAAAAAGCATATTGAGGGCTATCGCACCGCCCAGTATTTCTGCAAATGCCGTGGAAATAGAGGCTAATACGGCCGTTATGAGAGTAATTTTGCTTATCCATGGTTTTAAGTATATCGTCGATGCTTCGGATAGGCAGTACCCCGTTACAATGCCGAGGTGAGCGGCATTATGCTGCAATATTATAAGCATTATTGTCGATACGGTTATAACCCATAAAAGTTTATAACCGAAGTCTGAGCCTGCAGATACGTTTGATGCCCAATTCCCCGGATCTATAAAGCCTATTGCCACTAGAAAACCGGGACCGATATATTTGAAAAAATCTATTGCTGTAAGTTTCGGTCTATGATTTGCTTTGAAGAATTTTTTTATAGAAAAATTCATGAACTGCTCCTTATGCGTAATAAAAATGCAATTTAAAATAATTGATAACCTTTTCCAATAATATTATTGCAATAAAACGATATTATGTCAAGCAAAAAAGGCGAATGGGAGGCCAATGCAAAAAAAAATTGTATTGACAAGCAATAAAATTTGTGTTTCAATAAATAAAAATAAAATAATATGCCTCATCTCCTGAAGAGGTGAGGTAGAGGCGCGGTGTTTAAGAGTACATATGATGAAGCCGGGAGCTTATGAAGGATATGGAAAGGAATCACCGCCGAAGTGATAAGTAACCAAAGCTTGTTGCTGGGTCTGCATCAAAGAGGTGCAGGACTGTCACCCGTGTACCGACCGATGCACGGGTGGAGAGCTATCTCATTTCTGGTCATAGGGGAGGTGCAGGTTTACTTTTGTTGAAAAAGCACTGCAATCCATGGGTGCTTTATATTTTTTGGAATAATGTGCATAAATATGCAAAACAATGTTTAAATTAGAAAGGATGATTTATTATGAAAAGGATTTCAACTTTTTTACTTGTTATAATTTTGACTATAGCAATCATGGCAGGGTGTTCCGGTAAGCCTTCAAGCAATAAATCGATCGGCGATTCCGATACAATCAAGAAGGACAGCAGCATAGCAGAGGGTCTTCCGGACGAGATCAAAAGTTCTGGGGAAATAAAGATAGGTGTCGACGACACATATCCTCCAATGGAGTACAGGGATGAGAGCAACGCTTTAGTAGGATTTGATGTAGATTTTGGCGAGGCAGTCGGCAAAAAGCTCGGAGTTAAAATAAAGTGGGTCCCCACAGCATGGGATGGCATAATTCCATCTCTTAAGACAGGTAAATTCGATATTATATTATCTTCTCTCAGCATAACGGACGAGAGAAAAAAGGAGATAGGTTTCAGTGAGCCTTATATTTTAGGAGGTCCCGTCATTATTACGCTTAAGGGCGATGAATCGGTGAAAGCAAGTGAAGATTTGAAGGGAAAGATCATAGGGTGCCAGCTTGGTACGACTGCGGAAGATGCCGTCAAGTCCATTGACGGAATAAAAGAGCTGAAAAAGTATAATAAAATAACGGAAGCCCTGCAGGATCTTTCTGCGAAGAGGATTGAGGCTGTAGTAGCCGACGACCAGGTGGGAAGATATTATATATCCCTTGATCCGCAAAAGTTTATTGTAAGCGGCAAGATGAAAGAAGAACCTTTCGGCCTTGGCTTCAGAAAGAGCGATACGGCGCTCATAGAGACCGTTCAGAAGGCAATAGATGAACTCAAAAGCGAAGGAACGCTTTCAAAAATTTCGATGAAATGGTTCAAAACCGATTACTATAATAAATAATATGATATTCTATTGTTTTAGCAGGAGGATTAAAGTTGAACATTGAATTTATATTAAAAGAATTGCCTTTTATGCTTCAGGGAAGCGTCATGACGATTGAACTCACGGTCTTAACTCTATCCATAGGAACGTTTCTGGGTATAATACTGGCGCTCTTGAAAATATCAGGAGTTAAAATATTTTACTATATAGCGACATTTTATACATGGGTATTCAGGGGAACTCCCCTGATGCTCCAGCTTTTCTTTTTTTACTATGCACTGCCTTCAATGGGAGTAACCCTTAATGCTTTCAGTGCGGCTATTATCGGCCTTAGCCTCAACTGTGCAGCCTATATGGCGGAAATAATAAGAGGAGGCATTCTTTCGATAGACAAGGGGCAGTTTGAGGCATCAAAGGCACTCGGGTATACTTATTTTCAAACCATGGCAAAAATAATACTGCCGCAGACGATAAGGATTATTATACCTCCGGTGGGCAATGAATTTATTTCCATGATTAAGGATACATCGCTTGTATCCACAATTGCAATGGTTGAACTTATGAGGACTGCGACGCAGATTTCCTCCACGACGTTTAAATATACGGAAATACTTTTTACCGCGGCGGTGCTTTATCTTTTGATGACGACAGTATTTACCGCTGCGTTCTCGGCATTGGAAAAAAAGCTTTCGATTTATGTTTAGGGGGTAGGGTGAAATGTATATGATAGAAGCCAGAAACCTGTCAAAAAGTTTCGGCAAACTCTGTGTTTTCAAAAATATAAGCGTAAACGTGAAAAAGGGTGAGGTTCTGACAATTATCGGGCCTTCCGGCTCCGGAAAGAGTACGTTTTTGAGGTGTTTAAACCATCTGGAGGAGGTAGATGAAGGCAGCATATATATTGAAAACCGCAAGATGGATTATAAGGACAAGAAGGGCTTGAGGGATATTATATTAAAGATGGGAATGGTATTTCAAAATTTCAATCTGTTTCCGCACATGACTGCTCTTGAAAACGTGATGGCTGCGCCTGTCACGGTTAAAAGGGAAAGCAAAGAGGAAGCTTTAAAAACTGCAAGAGGCCTTTTGAAAAAAGTGGGGCTTGAAGATAAGATGGACTACTATCCTTCAAAATTGTCGGGAGGGCAAAAACAGAGGGTTGCCATTGCACGCGCTCTTGCGATGAATCCTGACATAATGCTTTTTGATGAGCCGACATCCGCTCTTGACCCCGAACTTGTAGGCGAGGTGCTGAATGTAATCAAGGATCTTGCAAATGACGGGATGACAATGGTTGTCGTGACTCATGAAATGGGCTTTGCGAAGGAAGTCGCCGACAACGTTATCTTTATGGATGGCGGAAAAATAGTTGAGGAAGGTTCTCCCGAGGATATTTTTTCGAATCAAAAGGAAGAAAGGACGAGAACTTTTCTTGAAAAAGTACTGTAATAAAAAGGGACACTCTTTTGCCGCATGATGGTATTCAGGCAAGGAGTGTCTCTTTCGTATTTTTAATCCTGTCTGTTAAATTGATTTTGCCACATCATATGCGTCCCAGATTGCGTTCATTATGTCCGATGTATCCCTGAGATCGCCTATAGCATAGAGCTCGGCAAATTTGCCGTTGAGATTTTTATACAAGGTATCGTCAGGTCTATATCCGATTGACAGTATCACCGTGTCTGCCTTAATGGGTCTTCTCCTGGACGGACTGTCCGAAATAATCGCGGCGTTATCTGTAACTTCCATCAAATACGAGTTTAAAATGACGTCGACCTTGTAGAACTTCAAAAGGTCTATGAGCATTGTTTTATTCATGTGTGGAACGGGTCTTCCTCTGGACATCAGGCCGTTTAATGCTTCGACTATTGTGACCTTTTTTCCTTGTTTTGCGGCGTAAAGAGCCGTTTCACATCCTACAAGACCGCCGCCTACGACTACGACATCGTTGCCTGCACTTTTAATTCCATCCAGTATTTCGCTTGCATATGCAACGTTTTTCTTATCTGAACCAGGAAAATTTATTTTTACAGGGATGGAACCCGTTGCGGCGATTATCACATCAGGTTTCTCTTGATTTATAATATTGATATCAGCTTCGGATTTCATTTTGATATTTGCATTAAGCGTTTTAAGCTCATGTATATACCAGTCTAAAAGGGCCCTGTCATCTTTTTTAAAATCAGGTTTTGAACCTTCGTTAAGATGCCCGCCAAGCCTGTTTGTCTTTTCATATAGAGTTACATCGTGCCCTCTCAGCAGGCATACTCTGGCAGCTTCCATGCCTGAAACGCCGCCGCCTATTATAATAATCTTTTTTTTCTTATATGCAGGGGTTATTTCATATTCTTTTTCCCGGCATACGGCGGGGTTTACGGTGCAGCATTCGCTTTTGCCTATAAACATTCTTCCCATGCATCCGGTGTGGCAGCCGATACATGGTCTGATGCCTTCGATATTGCCTTCGAGTACTTTTTTGGGCCAGTAAGGGTCAGTAAGAAGTCCTCTTCCGATCCCGACCATATCTAATTTCCCATCTTCAAGGGCTTTTTCGGCCAGTTCAGGTGTATCCATCCTTCCGGCAACGATTACAGGAACTTTTACTGTCTGCTTCAATTTCGCAGTTAGCGGAAGGTACAGGCCATGTTTCTGGTAGAGCGGTGGATGTGCCCAATACCAGGCATCATATGTTCCCGCATCCGCATCGAATGCATCATACCCTGCCTTTTCCAGTATTTTTGCAGCCTCAAGGCCTTCGTTGGTATCCCTTCCCATCTCTTTGAAATCTTCTTCTGGAAGACCGCCCTGCCTCCAGTCTTTTATGTAACTTTTTATGCTGAATCTTAGCACTACAGGAAAGTCATTTCCACCTTTCTTCTTTACTTCTCTGACAATTTCCATAGGAAGTGTAAGCCTTCCCTTAAGGTCGCCGCCATATTTATCGGTTCTTCTGTTAAACATGGCGATGGTAAATTGATCCAGCAGATAGCCTTCATGCACCGCATGTATTTCCATTCCATCGAATCCAGCTTCAATGGATATATGGGTGGCTTCTCCAAACCTTTCTACCATTCTCTCGACTTCTTTTGTAGTAAGTTCTCTGCAGGTTACAGAAGGGTCCCAGTAATTTGGAATCGCCGAAGGTGCAACAGGCTCGCAATCCAGAAATCCGGGAGCACCGCTCCTTCCAAGGCCCAATGTTATCTGTATGAATATTTTCGCGCCATAAGCATGGACATGTTCCACAAGTTCTGACGCTGAGCGCATAAACTGGATCGGGTTTGTAGTTATACAAGGGAAGCTGGGCATTTTTAGTTTTTCAATCTCGTTTTCAACTTTCACGGCGCCTGTTATTATAAGGCCGGTCCCCCCTTTTGCCCTTTCGACATAATAATCTACGGCTCTTTTAGTCCATGAACCTTCCTTTGTAACCAGCCCCAGGTTTGCCATAGGTGCCATAGCGATCCTGTTTTTAATTTCTACTTTTCCTATTTTTATAGGTTGAAATAATTTTTCCATATCCTTCTCTCCATTCTGTATAGATTTCTATATAAACATGACCGATTATTTGTTTAGTGTATGCATTTATCAGCAAAAGCGGTCATATAAGATAATACTAATTCACTGTTGAAAATATGATCAACTTCATATAACAAATTAAGGTTACAAGGTTATCTTCGATTCGTAATTTAAGCTTATGTTATTTTGAACACTCATTCGGCAGATTCAAGTTTTGTAAGTTCTAAG
>JASEJN010000006.1 GCA_030016385.1 Clostridiales bacterium
TTGAATCTGCCGAATGAGTGTTCAAAATAACATAAACTCATATTGCGAATTGAAGTTTTAGAGAAACGTATTTCTTGTATTATATTGGTTTTGAAAAGCTCAATATCCTGATAAAATCATTTACTTTCATAAGGATCTTATTGCTCTTGAAAAGAATTATGGAATATTTGCCGCTTTGTCCGGATAAACTCTTCGATGTCATATAAAAATCAATGCTCTTGTCCCTGCTAAAATCAACTATATCGTCAAGGGACAACGCCAGTTGCTTTTTATATTCCCTTCCGCCGTTCCACACATTGAGGAGTCTGTTACCTGAAAGCGCATACGATGCCATTACCGGATACTTTCTGTCCGAACTTTTCTGTCCGCAAAAGATCAATTCATTTTTACCATCGAAATTCATATCTCTTATAAGCAGAGATACGCTGCCTTTCAACGGCATATCGATAATCTTCTTCTGGACATATTGCTTCCCATCATACATATTAAATGTAACTTTCCCGTTATTAGTTAAGCCAACTAAATAATTCACATCATTAAACATACCCATGCTTATTTCATTATAGCTATACGGCCCTGGCAGGGTAAGGTCCTGACTTTGAACCTTCCCATCGCTCATGGATATTACAGTCACTTTATTTTTATCCCCAAGAACATAAAGCCTGTATGGTATATTCGAAGCGGGTTTGCCTTTAGTTACACAGTCGATCGTCTTGTATCCTATGGGGCCGAGTGATCCTATCTCAGCAATATTTTGATCTATCTTGTATATTTTAAGAGTTTTATCTTCAAACAAAATAGCAAGTTCATCCTTTTTATCGCCGTTTATATCAAGAAGTCTGAATTGTATTATAGGTTTTGGAAGTTCAATGCTTATATCCCCATCTATCGGTTTATTGCTTAGCAGGCGCACATTTTTTATAAATAATTTTTTATCCGCCGTACCTTCCCTGAATACTTCCACACCTCTATCTCCATCTATGTCCCCTGCCTGAATTACATCCTTTTTTTGTGCTGCGGCTCCCGTGGATGCGGCAGGAAGTTTATATTCGAGCTGGAACTTTGAAAAATCAACATCTTTATCAAAGCCAAACATTCCTATATCATATATCAGATATTTCGAGCCCACATTCAAAAAAAGTGCAAAACCAGCAAAAAAAACCACGGCAAGGGCACTGCAAATCCATTTATTCCATTTTTGAGGCTCTTTAGTATATATATCCCTTGCATATTTTGCCTCTTCCCTGCCGCCTGATATTGCAGCAGTGCCGGAAATCAAATCATGCCAGCTTAGTTTCCTCCTGTTGACTACTATTGAGATAAATCCGAGATCAAGTAAAAGCCACGAAAAATATTTGAAAAATTCCCTGATTAAGATCTGCAATAATGACGGTTTTGAAGAACAACGCGATATAATCCTTACGCCAAATACGAGCTTGCCCAATGTGGCATTAAAAAAGTATGTAAATATAATCCTGTAAATCAAATCGATAATAGCGACAAAAATTACTGCTTTTGCCAGGCCGAAATGTTTATACAAAAGGTATCCCATGCCGAACATCAAGGCGAAATCTATGCTCCATGCAAAAAAACGTTCAAAAAAACCGCTATAGTCCACGGATTTATAGGCAAGGTTCTTTTGCCTTTCGTCCTCTCTCAGGCTTTGCCGGGCTTTCTGATAGTTATTGTCCATAAGCTCCCCCCTAAATTATGAATATACGTCTTTTATTTCTACGAAAATTTTGGTTTTCCTTCTTTTGACACAATAATTATTGCTTGAATACTATTTTGCAAATGATGCATGATGCTACAACACCTGTAAAATGTGCTATAAGCGCGCACGACAGAGTATGCCTCATTTTTTTTATCCCTACGGCTCCATAATACACCGCCATAGTATAAAAAATCGTTTCAGTCGATCCCATCATTGTAGATGCTATCCTGCCTGTTAAGGAATCAGGGCCATATTGCTTCAATATTCCGGCAGTGATCCCAAGAGACGCGCTGCCGGACAGAGGTTTCATTATCACAAGAGGCAAAACCTCAGAAGGTATGCCAAATAGGCTGGAAACAGGGCTTGCGATGTCAGTTATGGCTTTTAACACTCCTGATTCTTTAAATATCGATATGGCAAACAGCATTGCAACAAGAAATGGCAATATCTTTACGGATACTTTGATCCCCTCCTTTGCACCTTCAATGAAAATCTCATAAACTTTTACGCCCTTTAAATATCCAAAAGCCAGGATGAAAATAATTATCGCAGGCATGCAATAAATGGAAAGCTGTTTTACTACAACAAGCATTTAGGTACCCCCTAATCGTAATACTTTCTCAATAGTTTGCAGGAGATTATGCCCATTATTACTGCGATTAGTGTCGTAATGATCGTTGGAACAACTATTTCGGACGGATTTTCCGATCCTGCGGATGTTCTTATAGATATCACA
Source organism: Clostridiales bacterium (assembly GCA_030016385.1). Classification (NCBI taxonomy): domain Bacteria; kingdom Bacillati; phylum Bacillota; class Clostridia; order Eubacteriales; species Clostridiales bacterium. Next base: position 2,451 of record JASEJN010000006.1, read on the forward strand.
GTCGCGGGGATCAGCTGTATGCAGGCAGAATTCACAACGAGAAACATAACCATAGAATCCGTCGCCCTGTCCTTTTTATAGTTTAACTTTTGCATTTCCTCCATAGCTTTTATTCCAAAGGGTGTCGCGGCATTTGACAGCCCCAGCATATTTGATGCAAGATTTAAAATAATTGCGCTGAATGCAGGATGTTTCATGGGTATATCGGGAAATATCGCTTTCATCACAGGTGACATAGCCTTCCCGATTAAATCGGTAAGCCCCGACTTTTCAGCAACTTTCATCACGCCGCACCATATGCACATAACGCCAACAAGGCCTATTGTCAGCTCAACAGCAGACGCTCCACCTTTTATTGCCGCATTCATTACTGTATTTGCATTACCATTAAGAAAGGACAACAATAAACCTATTAAAATCATAAAAAGCCATATAGTATTAATCAAACGATCCACCCCTTATCAAAAGGATTCTCCTAAATTATATGAATAAAATGCACCTTAATAGAATTAAGTTTAAAATGGTATATATATAAATAATTTGAATAATATTCTTCAAATATAAAATATACCCTGTGGATTATAAATGAAATTATTTTGAATATGATATATAATAAAAGTAATAAAGCTGTTATTTAAGACAAAGGTTATTATATAAACTTAAGGGAGTGATATTTATGAATACACAAGATGCAATGAGATATGTAGAAAGTGAATATGAGATCATAAGGCTCACACCTTGTGAAATTTGCGGCGGGGAATACCTCCAGAATTATCAGGAAATAGTAAGCAAGGATGACCTCACATATGATATATTGACATGCGTATGTTCAAAGTGTGGACATGAGAAATCTTTTGAATTTTATGCTCCTTATCTTGATGAAATTAAAAAGCCTGTTAAGGTTATAAAGAAAGCATATAATTAGTATCCACTCTCTATCTAAACCTTTCTAAGCAAGAAAAATCTATCAAGAAACCAATTTAGATATCCGCATTACTACTCTGCATTTTTAGAGACTATAGAGCCCTTTAAGCAGTGCCATTAATATTTTCAAATATGAAAAATGCCTGATATTTCATATGCGCAGGCAGGTAAATCAACTAAAAAATCAAGCAGGGGGCATATGGTCATCTGCCTCCCGCTTGATTTAATTTATTCATATTTCTTTTTTTCTTTTTTTACCTTATCTTCCTTTGGTTTTTTCTTTGCTTCTTTCTTTATGCCTTTATCCTTTGACATGCCTTCTACCCCCTATAAAATAAATAGTATGAGCATTAATTTCATGCCCAGGAAACATATTTGAATTTACATATATATTAGTATAATTTGTTTTTGTTTTCAAGTTTTTTATATAAATTCTCGGATATTTTTTGTATAAAATACTTATATAAAACAAAAAACCGTATTTATATACAAAATATATTCAGAATTTGAAGAATATTATGGAAGCACAAAATCAAGAAAACATTAGAGATTATTATACTATTGCAATATATTATTTAACAAAAAATTTACTTATTTATTGTATACTTATAAGAAGAATGAAATATAATAGAGGTGAAGAAAGGGGGAAATGATATGACTCGAAAATGCATATGCCATGTATGTGGCAGAAAGTTTGATGCGGATGTCGATCTTCCGGGTGGCATTATGTATGGCGGCAGGCTCTTGGTATCTTGCAATATAATCGATCCCAAAGCCCATACACCCAACGAAAGATTAAGATCCTGGCAAAAGTTTCTTGAAGAAAATCATCCTTATTTAAAAAGAATCTAAATAAGGATGATTTTCTTCAATCCTTTTACATATTATTTCTTATTAATTTCCAATACACATACTTAGTACGATCCTGTTTATCGCCATCAACGCTTTTGCCTGTTGCGCTTATCTCAAAACCCTTCCAAGATGAAGGAAAAGCATCGTTTGCTATTTTGATAGTCATGCCTTTATTATCAATATCATATTTAACTTTTATTTTGCTTAAATCGATACTGCCCTCTGGAATTGCTTCTTTTTTGTCATAGCTGTATGTTTTTTCACTACATTTATGCCCTTCAAGTTCAATGGTAATTGCCGGTTCAGCGCTACCATGCCTTATGGATATCTTATAATACTGGTAATCCTGAGTCGGATTATCCCAGTTAAAATAAAATATCGCATAATATCCATTCTCTGTACCACTTTTATTCGTACCTTCCAATGTAAAATGATTGCCGAATTCGCAATTTCCATCCGATTTAGAGATGATATAAATCTTATCTTTTTTCTCGCCGTTTAACTCCTGATTATACTGCATGGCATATACATCAAAACTATATGAAATACTTTTGCCCTGACAGGTATTGCCGGCGGCATGATCCAGGGCAGCGCCAAATGATATATCCATCACCTGGCCGGGATTTATGGCAACAGGGTCGATGTTCATATACTCTTCACTTGTTAGAAAACCAAGCTTTCCACTATAGACCTCATTGTTTCCTATTTTAATAACAGTATTTATAAAATTTCCAAGCATATTATTCCCACTCGATACGGAAATTCTATATAACCTTACCGGAAACGCACCGCCGTTTTTTATCTTTGATATCTTGGTTACTTGGGGCATTCCGGGCCGCAATCCGCTAAAAGACACGGCGTTTAATCTTTCCGGCATGCTATTTGAATCCCCATCTATTCCGCCTAATAAAATTCTTCCCGAAGACATTACACCGTCGCTTCTAATTTTACCGGTAAAATAAGAATATGTATAAACGCCTGCAATCAGTAAATATATAAATAAAACCAATGATAATAAATATTTTTTCATTTTTCATCATTCCTGCAGTCAAATTTTTATAAAGGGGATACAATTTTAACTGTATCCCCATCAATCTTCAATCCTTTGCCAAAAGCTACACAATTTTGCTCGTAGTAAATTTATGATTATGGATTGAATAATAAATAAAACCTGCTATAAAACAATCTCTGGATTTAATCAAGATTTAACCTGTTCGGCAAGAAAACTTACACCCACATTGATCGTTTTGCCCTGGTAGCTATTGTCAGCGCCCTCGTTCAGCCATACTTTTCCGCCAATATTTATTGCGTCGTCGCTATTTGCATTCAACGTTATATCTTTAACTTTTTCTTCAAGCCATGATTTAAAACCATCCATCGACATGGACCCGGAAGTAAGTTCATTCTCCGCACCATCATGTTTTATCACAACTGTAGCATCTATCCTGAATTCCTTCCTGTTTTCAGCACCGGAACTTTTGTTGGATGATACATCTACCTGTGCATTGATGTTTACCGGCATGCTTCCGGTATTTGAAACAGTTATGGGGTTAATATTATCGGATGAAGGTTCTTCCTGAGGATAAACATTGCTTAATTCAAATAATTTATATGAATCTTTATTTTTGTAACTTGCACCGATCCTGAATGTCCCTGCGCTTATTGTGTTTCCCGTGCTTTCAATTCTGGCGGTAAACCATGCATATGTGCCGGCTCCCATCACAAACAAAAGCATGAGCAAAGTGAATAAGGAGATTATCAATTTCCTTTTCATATGTACATCCCTCCTTTCTCTTTGGAATTACCTCTTACGACTTTTTCTATCGGATTATTTTACGGCAGATTTAAGCCTGTTTTTCTTATATTCAGTAAGGCTTCCGATAAAATCGATTGTTTTAAAAATAAATAATAATGTTGAAGGCAGTATTATAAGCAGTAAAATACCCGCCCTGCTTTTTACGAAACGTGTTACATATCCTGCATAAGGTATTTTATAAGCAAGGGTGCCTGTAATTTGTTCCGGCTTTATATTCTCATCATCCGCGATATTATTGGAATCACCTTTCGTCCTGTAAAAAAGGCCGTTGCCGTTTTTGATTACATCGACAACCCTGTGGGTGATCATCCCGTTATTTTGAGATTTGTATGTTATTATATCTCCTATATCTATGCTCCCATTCGCTTTTCCCTTTACAATGATTAAATCCCCCGCATCAAGCACCGGATGCATGCTTCCGGATAAAACCGCCAGAAATCTATACCCAAACATGGAATGGCTATTCTCAGGATTTATAGATGAATACAAAAAGAAAACAAGAGACATGAACAGTATGATTAAAAGTACTGCATATAAAATACTATCCGCAATTTTTATAATTTTAACCTTCATAGCAGCCTCCCGATAATTTGTATCTTATTGGGATTATTGTACTTATATGCTAATTTTATACATATATCAATAATTTCTTTAAATACAAAAGTACTAACTCTATTACACAAAATCTTATAAAACCGCTAATTATATCTATACAATCTTCAATAATAATACCCACTTTATCATCCGCATCCTTTATTACAATCGGCCTGAATCCATTCCTTTCTCTTAATACCTCGGCCATCTTCGATATTGTCGTCTCTTCCGCCCGTGAACCTAACGGCAGATAATATAAATTTGTCTTCAGTGATTATTATAAATTCAGCTAAATTAAACGCATATGTTCCCTCGCGGATGATACCTCTTTGTGGGCCTCTTTGTCCACCATTCAGGATAAAACCCCTCGCATTCTGGAAATTATCGCTCTCAGGAATAACCCTGCCAAGAGTCTATGTAGGTTTCAGCGATTTCCCGTCACGCGCAAACACATAAGCTATCTGACCCTGGGGTATCGTCACAAGAGGGCATATATGAAAATAATAATTACAAAAAAAAGCCCCACAAAAGTGGAGCTTTCAAACCCGGACGCGGATTTAATGATTATAACCCTCTCGCAAAGCTCGGGGATTACTTTCTTGCCTCGAAACATTCACGGCAATAAACCGGTCTATCCTCACTGGGCTTAAAGGGAACTTCAGTTTCCTTTCCGCAAGCTGAGCAAATCGCCTTGTACATTTCCCTTTTTCCGCCTTGTGCTCTTCTCGCGACCTTTTTAGCCTGTCTACACTCTTTGCAGCGCACAGGTTCATTTTGGAATCCCTTTTCAGCATAAAATTCCTGTTCTCCTGCAGTGAATACAAACTCCTTACCGCAGTCTTTGCATACTAATGTCTTGTCTTGATACATTGAAAATCCCCTCGCTTTGTGGCAGCTTAGCCATCAAAATAAATTTATTTAAACCGGGCCATTGCCCTGGTTTACAAATTAAAGTTATATTAGCTGACCTGGTTTTTGTCCCCACACTCGCCTGCTGGAAGTTTCGCTCAAACTTTACGTCCCTCACTAATTCCTCTCTCGCTATTTCTAGCGGCAGGACTTACCCCTAAACCGCACCATGCTCGTCAGATTTTGTCTGATTTACGTGGATCGTTTCGCCTGCGACTAGCATCGATTTTCAACCACAGACCTAATATAACACTACACTAAATTATAACCTCATTTAATATAAAAAATCAAGAATTATTTAAAAAATATAGGGCAAGCGGCTGTAATACAATAAACTTTTCCCGCTCCATTTTTCTTGAGCACCCTGCTGCATTCATTTAGCGTTGCACCTGTCGTCATCACATCATCGACCACAAGTATAGCCCTTCTATATATTATTTTATTACGTACAGTATCAAATGCTCCTCTTACATTGTACATTCTTTCATATTTTGTAAGGGTTGTTTGACTTTGCGTATTTTTCTTCCTTATCAGTACGTCATCATATACTCTGATACCGCATTCGTGCCCGATTTCAGCGGAAATAAGATATGATTGATTATATCCCCTTTGCCTTATCTTATCCGGATATAGTGGGACAGGCATAATCATATCTATTTTCCATCCCTTCTTCATAAGTCTTAAAGCCATAAATTTACCTAACGAATGGGCTATTTCGGTATTGCCTCCATACTTTAGGCTATGCAGCATATCCTTTACGATCCCTGTAAATTCAAACACAGAAAGCCCTCCGTCAAAATCCGTCCTGCCGTCTTTACATTCGGGACATAGGGATTCTCTTTCATCCTCAACAGGCCGTCCGCATTTTCTGCATACGCTGCCTGATAAAAAAGAAAGGGATGCTGTGCAGTACCTGCATAGGCCGAATTTATTCACATTTGCCCCACTCAATCTGCAGAATGCGCACCTTTCCTGCTCCGGATATATTATTTCAATTATTCCATCAAGTATATTCTTCAAATAAGATTTTATTTCATATACCTCATTTCATGATACTCTTTTAAAATATTCCAGTTCCCGACAATGTGCTCAACCTGAACCCGAGGGCAGAATATCTTTTCGCTATCCTGTTATTTTTCACCATACCTGCCAGTACCTGTTTGCTACCTACCATCACTACAAGTTTTTTGGCCCTTGTAACTGCAGTATATAGAAGGTTTCTGGTCATAAGCATAGGCGGACCCCATTCAGAAGGCATTACTACCACGGGGAATTCGCTTCCCTGACTTTTATGGACGGTAACGGCATAGGCAAGCTCAAGTTCATCGATATCCGTAAAACTGTAAATCACCCTTTTTTCATCGTCAAAAATAACTGATAAACAATTATTTTCATTATCGATATATTCTATGTAACCTATATCGCCGTTAAAAACGCCTGTACCGTTTTTATCTCCTCCACCTGCTAATTTTTCCCACTTAATATTATAGTTATTCTTTATCTGCATTACTTTATCGCCAGTTCTAAAAACAAAATCTCTTATCTTTTTCTCGTCCTTGTCAGGTGATACCGGATTTAGGATTTCCTGGAGGCAGCTATTAAGGTTATAAACGCCGCAAATACCCTTTCTCATAGGCGTCAGAATCTGTATATCCTTTAGCGGGTCGAAACCTCCCCTAAATTGAGGCAACCTGTACTTTACGACCTCCAGTATGGTTTTCAACGCTTCCTCCTGGGATGCCGACCCAATAAAGAAGAAATCCCTTTCTTTTTCATTGATATAAGGCAGTTCACCTTTGTTTATCCTGTGGGCATTTACAATAATAAGGCTTTCCTGCGATTGCCTGAAAATCTCTTCCAGCTTTACTACAGGGATTATACCGCTATCTATAAGATCCCTCAGCACATTTCCGGCTCCAACCGATGGAAGCTGATCCACATCGCCTACAATTATAAGCTTTGTTCCGGGTACTATTGCCTTTAATAAATTATTCATAAGCAGTATATCTATCATTGAAGCTTCATCTATTATAATGGCATCTGCATCTATAGGGTCGGAGTCATCTTTTAGAAAGACCATGTTATCTTCTCCATCCGTATATCCCATCTCCAAAAGCCTGTGTATGGTTTTGGCTTCTCTTTTGGTTGCCTCAGTCATCCTCTTGGCAGCCCTCCCGGTGGGAGCAGCCAGCGATATATTGAAATTTTTCTTTTCCAGTATGTTTAAAATGCATTTGATAATCGTTGTCTTTCCTGTGCCAGGTCCACCCGTTATGATGACAACGCCTTTTTCGATAGCGCCTTTAATCGCATCTTTCTGCTTTTTAGCAAATTCTATCCCCGTATCATATTCATATTTTTTAATTTCGGCATCTATATCGAGCTCTATTTTCTTTGAACTAGCATTCAAAAGTTCGATTATTCTCTTCGCCACCCCTACTTCCGCATAATAAAAGGGCATCAGATATACAGCCGGAGTACCATTTATATTTTCCATTACGAGTTCTTTATCCATTACAAGCGAAACACAAGCTTCCTCAAGCACAGGCTTTTCCACCTGCAACAACTCTGAACATTTATCCAGCAGATAGTTTCCGGGAAGATAAGTATGCCCGCTTTTCGCACAGCTCTCGCTAAGTATGTATTTTATACCTGCCATAAGCCTGTATCTTGAAGTCTTTTCGATGCCAAGGCTTTGGGCGATCCTGTCGGCTGTCTTAAAGCCTATTCCGTAAACATCCGTTATAAGGATATATGGGTTTTGTTTTATTTTATTTATTGCATTCCCGCCGTATAGTTTATATATCTTTATAGCATTGCCAGTGGATATGCCATATGTCTGAAGGTATACCATCACATCTCTTAGATCTCTCTGCTTCTCAAAAGATTCGGCTATGGCTTTAGCTTTCTTTTCACCTATCCCCCCTATGCCTATGAGCTTTTCAGGATTATACTCGATTATATCCAGAGTATCTTTTCCAAATTTATCTACAAGCTTTTTTGCAGTAACAGGCCCTATTCCATGTATCAGACCCGAAGATAAATATTTCTGAATCCCGTTTTCCGATGTCGGCACAATTTCGGAATATGACTCGACTTTAAGCTGCTGCCCATATTCCGGATGCCTGACCCATTCTCCTCCCACTTTAATATTTTCCCCTTCATTTATTAGAGGAAGGTATCCGACAATTGTAACCATTTGATCTTTATTTTTGAGCTTTGCCACAGTATACCCATTGGATTCATTTGTATATATGATCGTATCAATCGTACCTTCAAATTCAAACAATAGAATCTCTCCCTGTAAAAATCATTACATATATTATAGCATAGGGGACGTTTTCCTGGCTCAATAAAATTGAGCCAGGAAAACGTCCCCTATACAATCTTACTTTTTTACTGTACCAAGAGCTGCTATGGATTTTGAGAGTTCATTTATGCTGTCATTCAACTTTTCGATCTTGCTTTCAGTCCTCACTAGAAGAAATATCGATATGCCTATTGGAAAACCGAGGTTAGCAATTATCTGGGCTATATCCTCCAATCCCCATCCCCCCTTCTTAAAGTAAAGGCTTACCGGCTGCATAATCTTCAAAAGCATTATACAGCCGGTGCTCTTTACATTTTATTCGCCAGATCTTCAATCCGTAATTTGAAATCAGGCATAAATGGGATTATGTTGTTTTGAGCAACGAATGGGTGCTTAAAATAACATAAGTTCAACTGCATGCATCTGCCTATTTCACTGAAATATCCTGAACGGATCTCGTTACAATCTGGGCACCTGCTAAAGCAACCAAATCTCCTCCGTCAGTCTCGAAAATATTCTTTTCAACTATCGACTGCATGGCGCTCTTTACTTCTGCGTCTGTCAGTCCTTCCTTTGCGTTGTCCACCGATATCCTGGTGTTTTTCCCCTGTTGATTCTGAAATATTAAAACCAATGTTTTAACGGGCATCATTTTCACCTCTTTTCCTTATTAGATTTTCACTCTTGGGAATGTTTGATTGCCTACGCTTGATTAACGAGCTCGTAAGTATCCTGTTTAGCTACTGAAACAAGCGGTGTGCTTTCCATGGAGTCTATAGCCTGTGCGATAGCGTATATGTCATCGTCCAGGGCATCTGTCTTTACTCTTCTGAAAGACTGCGTAGCTAATATGTCCTTCCCTTCCTCATCGGTACCTGTCTTTACCTTTAGCTGAAGAATCGTTGAAAGCTTGTTTGCAATTGCCGGCATTGTTTGCACCTCCTCTCATTATCGATTATCAGTTTTAATTCCTCCTGACAATTTAAATATACAACCATATATTGCCACCTGCTAATCGCAATTCATCTATGCATGTTAATAAGAAATATGGTTTCTGATTGGAAAATTCACAAATTATAGGTGAGCTATATGAAAAATTAAATTTTCCACAACGAGTTTGACAAATCATAAATAATGTAGAAATCATGCTGCGGAAGTTTGCTGCGCAACTAAAAAGTAATTTGAAAATAGTAATGGATGCTTATGCATTATGTTATAATATCTATATAAATGACAGCTAAAGGAGGTAATTTAGTGTTATTAATAAAAAACGGGAATATAATTACAGACGATAAAATAATCGAGGGGAAGAATCTCATTATTAATGAAGGGAAAATTTGTGCAATAACAGATGATGCTCCTGACATTCCTGATGTAATCGATGCCAAAGGCTTGTTTGTTTCACCCGGGTTTATCGATATACATATCCATGGAGCAGGCGGATATGACGTGATGGATGGAAGCGTGGAAGCTATAAATGGAATTTCTAAGGTTATAGCAGAGCACGGTACCACATCATTCTTTCCGACTACTATGACAACATCTGTTGATGATATCAAACACGCTGTACAAGCTGTAAAAGAAGCGATTAAGCTAAATAGGAATACTGCAAATATAATGGGCATGCATCTTGAAGGGCCCTTTATAAATCCAGTTTTTAAGGGAGCGCAGGAGGAAAGATTCATCGTAAAACCCAGTATAAAATTGTTGTCATATATACTGGATGATGATTTTTCTATATTAAAAAGGATTACTATCGCCCCTGAAATTGAAGGCTCACATGAACTTATAAAATTCCTCGTCGGGCATGGTATCGTAGTCTCGGCGGGGCACAGCAATGGAACATATGATGAGATAATGGATGCGATCGGCATGGGAGTTACACATTCCACCCATCTTTACAATGCTATGAGAGCTTTGAATCACAGGGAACCCGGAGTCGTGGGTGCCATATTCGACAGTAGCATAACAACCGAATTCATTGCAGATGGAATACACATACATTTTGCTGCCATAAGGGTGGCCATTTCCATAAAAGGATACAAAAACTGCGCTCTTATTACTGATGCAATGCGGGCATGCTGCATGAAAGATGGCGTATATTCCCTTGGCGGTCAGGAGGTTTTTGTCAAGGAAAATGCAGCAAGACTTAAGGGCGGCACTCTTGCGGGAAGTACCCTCACACTGGATAGGGCTGTAAGGAATGTGCTGAAAAACACCAGCTTGAATATCGCGGAAGCCGTTTCGATGGCTACTTCCGTCCCTGCAAAGATAATGGGAATAGACAATAGAAAGGGATATATAAAACAGGGCCATGATGCGGATATAATTATTTTCGATAATGGTATAAATATTAAGAATGCTATAATCGGCGGAAAAGTTATAATGTAAAATGATGTGCCGCCGCATAATTGAAATATTCATCAATTATGCGGCGGCACATTTTTATGCCATTTTCAATTATTACAGAAGTCTTTTAATCTCATCCACTTTGTCTAAATGCTCCCATGGAAGATCTATATCGGATCTCCCAAAATGGCCATATGCAGCCGTCTGCTTATAAATAGGCCTTCTTAAATCAAGCTCTCTTATTATTGCCGCCGGCCTTAAATCGAACAATTTATTTATGATGACTGATATTTTTTCGTCATCGATAATCCCTGTGCCAAATGTATCGACTGCGATTGAAACAGGTTTGGCAACACCTATCGCGTATGCTGCTTCTATCTCAAGCTTTTTAGCCGCTCCTGCAGCGACAAGGTTTTTGGCAACCCAGCGAAGGGCATAAGATGCGGAACGGTCCACCTTTGTCGGATCCTTACCTGAAAACGAACCTCCACCATGCCTTGCATATCCACCGTAAGTGTCAACGATCAATTTCCTGCCTGTCAATCCTGAATCTCCCTGGGGACCTCCAACTACAAATCTCCCAGTCGGATTGATATAATATTTCGTATTTTCATCGAGATATTTTTCCGGAATGACTTTTTTTATAACCTGTTCAATAATATCATTTTTGATAGTATCATGGTCTACGTCGGGACTGTGCTGCGCTGAGACTATCACCGTATCCACCCTTACAGGTTTATCGTCATCGTATTCGATTGTAACCTGCGTCTTGCCATCCGGCCTTAAATAATCCAATATGCCGTCCTTTCTCACTTTTGAAAGTCTTTTTGCGAGTTTGTGGGCGAGAGAAATAGGAAGAGGCATATACTCAGGTGTCTCATCGCATGCAAATCCGAACATCATTCCCTGATCCCCTGCTCCTATCTCTTCTACGCCTCCAAAATCTTCTCCCATTTTTGCTTCTAGAGCCTTATTGACCCCCAGTGCTATATCCTGCGACTGTTCATCTATGGATGTAAGTATTGCACAGGTATCACAGTCGAAGCCGTATTTTGCCCTCGTATAACCTATATCGGCTATCGTCTTCCTGACGACCTTGGGGATGTCTATGTAGCATTTTGTAGATATCTCACCCATTACCATCACAAGTCCCGTTGTAACTGCAGTCTCACATGCTACCCTTGCATATTTATCGTTTGCCAGTATTTCATCCAGTACAGCATCGGATATCTGATCGCATATTTTATCGGGATGGCCTTCTGTAACGGATTCCGAAGTAAATAATTTCTTTGTCATATCTTTTTTCCTCCTATATTTTGTTTGAATACCTGAAAAACCAAGCCTTCGCTGCAAAATTAAAAAGCCTCTTTCTAAAAAGAAGAGGCTAATCATCAAACCCTCATCTCCCAGAATAAATCCTGCAGGAATTGGCACCTTGGCATTTAACATGCTGGTTGCCGGGTTTCATCGGGCCAGTCCCTCCACCTCTCTCGATAAGAGTGTTATATAACACACAAATCAATATTAATTTTTAAAATATTTAACTATCAACTAAGCACGAGTAAAATATACCATACTTTTTCTGAACTGTCAATAAATTTTATTTCAGAGAACCTACTTCATTGACTGTTTTGGAAAGGGTTTCATCTATCGATTGCAGCACTCTCTGATTTGCCTGATATCTCCTTAAATTCGTAATCATATTCACAAGTTCCAGTTCCATATCGACATTTGACTGCTCCAGCTTCCCCTGCTCGATACTATATGAATTCGTACCTAACTCAACCGGATTGGCATTGCTCCCGTTATTTATCTCATACATGTTTTTCCCGAATTTATGTATATCATTATAGTCGTTAAAATCCACTATTGAAAGCGTGTACTTTTTAACCGAATCGACATATACATTTCCTTCGCTGTCTACAGTCACTTTCCCGTTTCCTACGTTTACAGGTACTATTTGACCAGTATTTGCATCTCTTGCAAGAAGTTTGGATCCATCAGAAGACACGACATTACCTTGCGCATCTAATTGAAAACTGCCGCATCTTGTGTACAAAACAGATTGATTTTCACCATCGAAATATTCAACCGGAAAAAATCCTCTTCCGTTTATAGCGAAATCCAGATTATTGTCCGTGGTTATAACGGGTCCTTGCGTAAAGTCGGTATATGGGCCGTCGCTTAAAACTCCAAGAGGCATAGCCCCCAGTTTTTGCACGGCAGGCTTGCCGAATCTTTCATTGCTTTTGTTTTGCAGCATGACATCCCGGAAAGGCACAGCAATAATTTGGTCCTGTTTGAACCCGACAGTCGTCGAATTTGCAATATTATTCGCCGTGGTATCCTGATCCACCTGATTTTGTATCATGCCAAACGCTGAAGCATAAATTCCTCTAAGCATAATAAATCACACCTTACTTTCATTTATTATATAATGCTTTGACTTCACTTTGATAAATCATTCCCATAGCTCTTGCTTTCTTTTCCACTTCAATTTTCGATATATTTTTCTTCGGAATCACCATAAAAATCACAGCGCTTATAATGAAACCTATACCTACGCCGAGTATAACCCTGCTGTCAAATAAATAGCCTATCTTTTTATACCAAGCCTTAATAGTACCTCCCCCTTTGTTATGTTTAACTTTTCTGCGATTTCCTCAATACTTGCGCCATTGTTTTTAAGTTCTGTTATTTTTTCGTTTATATCATCATTATCCATGACTTTGGTATTCACTTCTTTATTTTCCTGCTCTAAATACGGTTCAATTCCGGATATAAGAGTGTCAATCTTTTCATCTATCTCATCTAACCTCTCAGCTATCACATCCTGCGAGAGATAATCCTGAAATTTTGAATCCCTTTTACTTTTATCAGTCCGGTTTTTCTTACTATTTCTGCATCCGTTTATTCCCACAACCACTAAAATTATCCCTGCAGACAGCAATATATATTCCATGGTATCCTCTCCATCAGCCGATATAATTCATTTTCTTCATATTTTCCCTAAGCCTTATAATCACCCTGCTGTGAATCTGACACACTCTCGATTCCGTTATTCCAAGAAGTTTTCCTATTTCCTTAAGTGTAAGTTTTTCATAATAATATAATGCCAGAACAAGCCTGTCCTTTTCATTTAGCATATCGATGGCCTTTTTTAGTACCTTTATCATTTCCCTATCTTCAATCATTTTTTCGGGTCTCGGGCTTCTTTCATCCTCAATCAGAGAATAAAGGTGAACATCATCGCCGTCCGATTGGAAAACGACTTCATCAAGGGATTCCATCGAAAGATAGTTAATGTATCCTTCAATCTTTCTAAGCTCATAGAGATCTATTCCAAGGGCATCCGCTGTTTCCTCGTCGGTAGGCTCTCTTTTCAACTCGTTTTTTAGTTTTTCCCTGGCCTGATTTAACTTTGAAACCTTGGCAGTGGTACTCCTCGGCACCCAGTTCAGTTTCCGAAGTTCATCTATGATGGCACCCTTTATTCTGATACATGCGTATGTCTCAAACTTTACACCCTTTGATGGGTCAAATTTGTCTATTGCATCTATAAGGCCTATTACTCCAAAACTTATAAGATCATCAACGCTAACAGGGGAGTACTTGCTTACAAATGTTCTGCCGACTATGTACTTTACCAGCGGTAGGTAGCGTATTATCTTTTCTTCTCTGGTTTCGTTATTAGATACAAATGAATTTAACATATTCAACCTCCATTATTAACGCTGCCGTACTATTCCATTTTACTGAATAAATACGTTACTTTATTTAAAAAGTATCTTATGCCACCTGTACTTTTCGATGCATCCGGCAAGCCGGATATTGCATGGGCGATATTGTCTATGCATTTGCTGGCACTACAGTTCGGGTAATTGATTTTGAAAGGCTTTTGCTCCATCACAGATCTTTTTACCCTCGCATCCTCCATTATATAGCCTAAGTTATAAATATTTTTATCTAAAAATTTCTTTACGGTAGTATCAAGTCTTTTATATGTCACTGTTGCTTCCTTTTCATCACGTACTTTGTTTACGATAACATTTATTTTTTTCTCCGGAATGTATTTCAGCACGACTTTTATAAGACTATATGCATCTGTTATAGATGTCGGCTCCGGTGTTGTTACTACGATTGTTTCATTGGAAGCTGCAATAAAACTCAGTACATTTTTTGATATCCCCGCTCCTGTATCTATTATCAAAATATCGGTATCCAGAAGTCTCTCAAACTTCTTGGATAAATTATCCCTTTGCATATCATCAAGATTTGCAAGAGTTTCAATGCCGGAACCGCCAGGTACGATCCTTATGCCTTCCGGCCCGTTTATAACAATATCATCTATCTCCTTATGATTATAAATGACATCATACAGTGTAAGCTTTGGAACGATCCCAATTACCACATCGACATTCCCGAGGCCTAAGTCCGCATCAAAAACCAGCACCCTATTTCCCATTTCCCTTAAAGATATTGCGACGTTTATCGAAAAATTTGTCTTGCCGACTCCGCCTTTTCCGCTTGCAACAGCTATTATCCTTATTTTTTTATTAACTTTATTGCTCTTTCTCTTTCTGTATTCCTCTACATACTTCCTCAGATTCTGAGCTTGGTCCATCATACTCTGCCCTCCCCTATTAAAAGGTTTAAGAGCTTATCCTTATCGGCTTTTTCAATATCATCCGGCACATTTTGCCCTACGGCTATATAAGATATAGGCACTTTCGCGTTATATGCGACATTCAATATGGATCCGTATGCAGCCGTTTCATCCAGTTTAGTGAGAATAATGCTGTTATAGTTCATTTGCCCGAAACCTTTTAAAATTTCAAGCAAATCTATGTATTTTGTTGTCATGCTTACAGTAAGATAAGTTACATCCGGCTTTATTCTATCGAGATAAAGCTTAAGCTCCGAAAGCTGCATCGCATTTTTTATACTTCTGCCCGTTGTATCTACGAGTATGCTGTCACAATCTCCAAGGCGGTCAAAACATCTTTGTATATCTCCTACTGTATTTACCACCTCAAAAGGAAGTCCCAATATATCGGCGTAAATCTTAAGCTGCTCGACTGCGCCTATCCTGTATGTATCTATAGTTACAAGGCCGACCTTGTTTTTCATATTGAGGGCTTTAAAGGCCGCTATCTTCGCAATAGTCGTGGTTTTTCCGACCCCCGTCGGCCCTATAAAGGCCTGCACTCTTCCGTTCTTTTGTATGCCTGTCTTTATTACTTCGCCTATTCCCTTTACAAATATCGCATCGGAAATTCTCGACAGATTTTTATATTCTTCCTTTTCCTTAATAGATTTCAATATCGAATTGATAACATCTTCGCTTACATCTCTTTCCAGCAGCAATTTCCTTATGCCCGTCTTCTTTTCTCTTTTTATTTTTTTCTGTTTTTCAGCGGTCAGCTTCTGAAGCATTTCTTTAACTTCATATATCTCCTGCTCGATTTCCATTTTATTTGCATTATCTTTGGAAAGGCTGACTCCTTCAGTACGGCCGATGTTTCTTTCCGGAACATCGAGGGCTGCCGTAACCTCGAGCCTTTTGGGCAGGAACATCCCGCGTATCCCTTTCTGCCTTATAAATCTTTTATTCACTATCAGCGCCTGAGGCCCGAGTTCAAGTCTTATTAAATTTAAAGCTTCACTCATTGTGTCGGCAACATATTTTTTAATTATCATCCAGACTCACTACTCCCACAGAATTAATGGCTACATTAGCAGGTACTTCATTCATCGATATTACCGGAATATTAGGATACACCATCTCAAGCATCCTTCTGAACGCCAGTCTTATCCTCGGTGAACATAATATTACGGGTGTATTATTATAAAAAACATTATTATCAGCGATTTTCTTTATACTGCCCAATATTTTCTCAGTATTACCGGGGCTCAACGACGGGAATGAACCCTGGAAAGATTTATGTATATTATCACCTATAATCTGCTCTAATTTCGGATGAATAGTTATCACATTTATCGTATTATTTTCATCTATAAATGGTTTGCATATAACCCTACCCATTGCATATCTTACATATTCTGTAAGAAGCTCTATGTCTTTGGTGTTTCTCGCATTATCTGCCAGGCTCTCAAGTATTGTTTCAAGATCCCTTATAGGCACCTGTTCCCTTAAAAGATTCTGCAGCACTTTTTGCACATCCCCGATAGTCAAAAGGTCAGGTATGAGCTCCTCTACGACAGCGCTGCAGCTTTCCTTTACGCTATCTATCAGCATCTTTACTTCCTGCCTTCCTAAAAGTTCATAGCTGTGCTGTTTTATGACTTCTGTAAGCTGGGTTATCAATACCGTTACGGGATCTACAACCGTAAGCCCCATCATTTCGGCCTTTTCTTTTTTATCAGGCGTTATCCATACCGCTGGAAGATGGAATGTCGGCTCATGTGTCTTTATACCCTCTATTTTCACATCGGAATTAATCGGATCCATCGCCAGGTAATGGTTGCTCATAGATTCACCCTTGGCAATTTCTATTCCCCTTATCTTTATAACGTATTCATTTGTTCCAAGCTGTAAGTTGTCCCTTATTCTGATAGGCTGGACAAGTATCCCGAGTTCAGTGGCACATTGCCTCCTAACTGCAGATATCCTCTCTAAAAGGTCTCCGCCGGCTTTTGTATCGGTAAGCGGTATAAGTCCGTATCCTATATCTATTTCAAGGGTATCGACATGAAAGAGATTCATTATATTATCAGGCTCTTTATTTCTATTTTCCTTATTTGCAATTTCGACAGCCTTTTTATTTATCATCTTTCCCTTTTTCTTATTGCCGTCCTTCTCAAGGGTATAAGCAAAATAACCTGTTGATACGGCAAGTATTAGAAAAGGTATTGCCGGAAATGAAGGTACCAGCGCAAATATAAAGAGTATTACGGAAACTATTGCGATTGCACTTGGAAAGGCTTTAAACTCTCCTGTAAGTTCGCTTCCAAAGCTTTCATTCCCGCCGGAATGCGTTACGAGTATTCCTGTCGATGTTGAAATCAATAAGGCAGGTATCTGCGATGCAAGGCCGTCTCCTATAGTCAAAAGGCAATACTGCTTCAGTGCGTCCATAACAGCCATACCCTGCATCATCCCGACGATCACACCGCCTATTATGTTAATAAAAACGATTATTATTCCTGCTATGGCATCGCCCTTTACAAACTTGCTGGCACCATCCATAGCTCCATAAAAGTCTGTTTCGAGGTGAAGTTTTTTACGCCTTTCAACAGCCTCGCTCTCGTTTATTATTCCGGCATTCAAATCCGCATCTATGCTCATCTGCTTGCCAGGCATGGCATCTAGCGTAAACCTTGCGGCAACTTCCGCAACCCTTCCGGAACCGTTTGTAATAACCACAAACTGTATAACAAATATTATGATAAATATAATTACACCTACAACATAATTGCCGCGGACGACGAAATTGCCAAATGCGGCAATTACCCGCCCTGCATTTCCGCTCGTAAGGATCAGGCGCGTTGAAGATACATTAAGCCCTAACCTGAAAAGCGTGGAAACTAAAAGCAGCGTAGGGAACACCGAAAATTGGAGCGTATCCGTAGCAAAAAGCGTAAGCAAAAGCACAATAAGCGAAAACGCCAGGTTAAATATAATAAGTATATCGATAATTCCAGGGCTTAAAGGAATAATAAACATGACTATTATCCCGAGTACGCCAAGAGCTACTGCCGTATCCATATTTAAGAAAACGCTTTTAAATGATTCAATCCTTTTTTCCAATGTTTTCAACCCCATTTTATCTATACGAAATTTTAAATTGATAATTGAATTTAAGGTTATTCGCTTTAGCGCCCTTTGCTTTTATTCTTGTTTAATTTATATACTTGAGCAAGTATCTCGGCTATAACCTGGTACATCTCAAAAGGCACATAATCATCAATCTCAACTTTTTTGTAAAGCAGCCTCGCAACAAATTTATTTTCCACTATAGGCACGTTATTTTCTTTTGCGATCTCTTTTATTCTCTGGGCGATCTCATCAGCACCTTTTGCCACCACATATGGGGCATCATCTTTCCCCTGCTCATACCTTAAAGCTACTGCCAGGTGGGTAGGATTTGTGATAACAACCGTTGCCTTAGGTACCTGCTGCATCATTCTCCTTCTGGCTATCTCCCTTTGCCTCTGCCTTATGGCTGATTTAATCTTGGGGTCGCCTTCGGTTTGCTTGAATTCTTCTTTAACCTCTTCTTTTGTCATTCTCATCTCTTTTGTATACGTACGCTTCTGGTATATGAGATCAATAATACCCAGCACACATACGACCAAGCTCACTTTTACGAGGATCGAATCGATTATGCTTTTAGGTACAGATATAAGGGACTTGAGCCCCATGTCAGCAAGTTTTAAAAGCGTGTCAAACTGACCTATTACGAAGCTGTATATCACATATCCTACAATTACTATTATGGCGGACGATTTTAGAAGCTCGAAAAAAGCTCTTCCTGAAAACATCCTTTTAAAACCCTCTATAGGGTTTAGCCTGCTGAGTTTGGGCTTCAAAGGCTCTGTAGAATGTATAAAACCGGTCTGCACGATATTTGCCGCAATACTTACAGTCATGACACCTGCGAAAAGGGGAGCCGTTACTTTTATAAACTGCTGCCCAGAATACATAAAAACATCAAATAAATCTCCTGCCGCAAATGGAACACTACTGGAATTTACGAGACTCCTGCTTAAAAAATCTTCTATGGTATTAAGTCCTAAGTCCCCTAACGAAATGGCTATAATCGTTATACATATAAGTCCTATAGCCGAAACAAATTCTCTGCTTTTAGGGACTTGTCCTTTTTTTCTTGCATCCTCAATTTTCTTCGGAGTAGGCTCTTCAGTCTTATCGCTCGATGCAAACACTATCGCTACAGGAAACAATTTGAAAAAGTCATTTATATTAAATGTAAACCCTTCAAATGCCTTGATATACAAAGATACAAGTTCGGGAATAATTATTGATAATATAAGCACTCCTATAAGCGTTTTTAACGAAAGCCCGATCATCAAAACGTTAAGCTGGGGCACCGTCCTAGAAATAAGCCCCATAGTGAAATCAGTAAGAAAAAGTACAACAACAACCGGTGCCGCAAGCTTTAGCGAAAGTATCATCATATTTTGAAACAATGTTAAAAAATATGAAATCATATCGGGAGGAATGTTTACTCCAAATACCGGCACGGCGCTAAAACTCTGTATCAAACTCCGAATTAAAACGTGATGCCCGTTTATCAGGAAAAATATAAAAAGCCCCGTAAGGTATGTAAAATTCCCGAGTATCGATACACGTCCAAGGTTAATATCAAATTCGCTAAGCATCGAAAATCCAGCCTGTATATCAAGAAGCTGGCCTGATATCCTTATTGCCTGGAAAACCATGGTGGTCATAAATCCAAGTATGACCCCAAAAAGGCATTCTCCTGCTGCTGCGCTTATGAGCCCCACAAGGTTCTGCGGCACTGCTGACGGATTATAGCTTACAAAACCATATATCAAATAGGTCAATATAACTCCTGTCGCTGCCTTCAAAAGATTAGGTATTCCCCTTATCATGAAAACAGGCGATACCCCGAGGAAACTTATTATCCTTATAAAAACCAGTACAAAAATTATTATTTCGGTATTTTGTATATTCAAGCGATCACCTTAATAAATTCGGTATGGCATCAAACATCCTCTGTGCAAACCCTGTAAGCTGGCGAAGCATCCATGTCCCGAAAATTATCAGCGAAACAAAGACGGCGAGCATCTTCGGCACAAATGTCAGCGTCTGTTCCTGTATCTGAGTCGTTGCCTGAAATATGCTTATTATAAGGCCGATTACAAGGGCAACCAGGACGATCGGCCCTGCCACCGTTATAACCGTCGTAAGAGCATCTTTTATAACGCCTATTACAAAATTCTGACTCATATTTCCACCCCTCACATAAAGCTTTGTATTAGTGACTT
The DNA here is from genome assembly GCA_030016385.1 of Clostridiales bacterium. Lineage (NCBI taxonomy): Bacteria > Bacillati > Bacillota > Clostridia > Eubacteriales > Clostridiales bacterium. Next base: position 23,198 of record JASEJN010000006.1, read on the forward strand.
TACAACAAGATTCCACCCATCGACCATTATAAAGAGCAATATCTTAAAGGGCAGCGATATCGTTATAGGGGGAAGCATAAACATGCCCATTGACATCAGTATGCTTGCCACAACCATATCTATTACGATGAACGGTATATAAATCAGGAAACCTATTTCAAACGCTGTCTTTAGCTCGCTTATGGTAAATGCCGGTATAAGCACCCTGAGCGGTGTATCCTCGGGCTTGTCTATCTTTCCGATTTTTGACGAATCTACAAATAAGGCAAGATCCTTCTGATAAGTTTGCTTCAGCATAAATTCTTTTATGGGTTTCTCGCCTATTTGAATTGCCTGCTCCTGAGTTATCTTGTTCTGGAGGTAAGGCTGCACCGCCTCGCTGTTTACTTTACTGTATACAGGCGACATTATAAAAAACGTAAGGAAAAGAGCTAATGCAATAAGCACCTGGTTAGGCGGAGTCTGTTGCGTCGACAAAGCATTTCTTACAAAGGAAAGAACTACGATTATCCTTGTAAATGAAGTCATAAGCACAATAAAAGAAGGCGCGAGGGAAAGCACTGTAATCAATATTAGTACTTTTATACTGTCCACATAATCTTTTGGCGACCCTGAGTTATCAATATTCAAACTTATCTTTGGTATCGGCAGCGTACCGGTTGCCGCATGTGCTTTATATGTCAGCATGGAAACCGCCGCAATCAAGGCAATAATGAATACTGTCTTCTTTTTCATAGTTTATCCTTTCTTCTAATCAGCATGTTAAAATTGTTTAAAAAGGCTTCCTTGAAGTTAACCTGATTATTTTTCTTCTGTTTTATTATGTCAGGACTCAGCTCCATTAGAACATCTATACTCTTTTCTGTGCAGCTTAAAGCGTAATATTTATCCTCAATCTGTGCCACACAAAGAAAAGCCTTGCCCGATAGGGGCACTTTCTCAATTATTTTGATTATCCTGCCGTTTGTCATGTTGCTGATACCACGGCCGCCGATTTTTATGCTTATATATGCAAGCAATATAATCATGGGTAAAAATATTATTATCTTTATAATGCTTGCCGCAAATTCTCCGCCCATAATTTATCCGTCCTCACTGCACAATAATTTCGTTAAAATATATATTCGTAAGCTGACCTGTGGACAACAGGGGATTTAATTTGTCTTTTAGTTCCTTTTTTATAGCTTTGGTTTTATCCGGTGAATTGACATCATCCAGCTTTTTGCTTCTTAAAACATCGTTTATGATATCTTTAATGGCAGGATTCTTTTCACTCAATTCAGTCTCCAGCCCCTTTGTAGTATAGCCGGCATAAACCGACACCTTCATATATCTTTTATAATCCGGGTCTTGCAAATTTACGGTAAAATCGCCGAGATTTACAGTATACTCTTTAGCAGAAGACTTTACAGCATTTTGAGTCTGCTGCTGTCCCGTTGCCACGCTTCCCTGCTTATTTGTAAAAAGCCCCAATTTATAAATTATAAAAACCAACAGAGCAATTACAGCTACAAAAATCAAAGCCAATAATGCAATCCCCGTTTTTTTTAGCGCATTCATACTAACCCTCCATATTACTTTTTTCCTGCGTATCATTTGCAGCCACTATAAGTATTCTTACATTTCTATTTAGTGCTTTACCCTCTGGAGTATCATTGCTGGCAATAGGACTGTACTCTCCATAAGCCGAAATTGAAAATCTGTCAGCTTGAAGCCCTCTGTTATCAGTAAAAAAATTCAATACATTAATAGCTCTTGCCGACGATAACTCCCAGTTAGACGAAAATTTGCTGTTTTCAATCGGTACATTATCCGTATGCCCTTCTATTTCCACATCGCATGGCAGGTTACGTATAAGCTCAGCAATCTTCATAAGCACCGAAACACCCTTATCCTTTATTTCGGATTTGCCCGTATCGAAAAGGACCTTATCCTTAAACTCTATATATGTTCCGCGGCTTCCCTGCCGCACGACTACATAATCCTTCAATGAATTCGTATTAACGAATTCATTGATCTTATCATTTAGCTTTTTTGCATTTGATGCCGCCTCATTCTGCGTACCGCTGTTATTTGAAGGATTGACGCTTCCGACAATGGGGGCGTCTCCGCCATTTTCATCCAGTTGAAACATAGCAACCTTCGAGCCAAATGCACTGTTTATCGAATTTGCGGCCGCTTTAAACTTTCTGATATCTACCAGTGCAAACGAGTATAAAAATACGAAGAAAGTCAATATCAAAGTTAACGTATCCGAATATGTAGTAAGCCATGCCTGGCTTATTTCCTTCTTTTGCGCCTTTCTCCTACTCATTTTGAAGCACCGTGCCCTTGCTTTCCATATTCTCAGAAAGCGCTGCCCGCTCCTTTGGCGGAAGATATGTCTTTAGTTTGTCCTCAATTACTCTTGGATTTACTCCCGACTGTATCGAAAGTATGCCTTCAAGCATCATTTCCTTCATTTCACATTCTTCCGATGTTTTCATCTCAAGTTTGTTTGAAAGGGGACCCAGTATAAAATTCGCCATTACCGCTCCATAAAAAGACGTTACGATAGCCTTTGCCATACCGGGACCTAATGTGCTCGGGTCATTTAATTGCACAAGCATCTGGACAAGGCCGATAAGTGTTCCTATCATCCCATAGGCAGGAGCATATCCTGCCCATGATTTCAAAAGATTTATTTCATCTGTATGCCTTTTTTCCATAGAAGACACTTCGGACTCTAATACATCTCTTATGGTCTCGGGTTCCTGCCCGTCCACCACCATCTGTATGCCACTCTTTAGGAAATCGTCATCGATAGAATCGATTTCCTCTTCAAGTGATAATAACCCTTCCTTTCTCGCCTTCTTTGACAGGCTCACAAACTTTTCAATAAGCATTCCATATGAAGGATGCTTGATTATGAAAGCATTTTTAATCGATGCTGGAAGTTTTTTCAAAGTATCGGCAGAATAGGCTATCATTATCGTAAAAAACGAACCACCTATAGTAATAAATACAGACGGCAAATCCCAAAAAGGCCTCAGGCTGCCCAGGCTGTATTTATTTCCATTTAGCGCCATCCCGTTTATAATGGCCAGCATGCCTAAAATCGTCCCTATAATTGTGGCTAAATCTCTCTTCTTCATTCTCTGCTTACCTCCGGAATATTCGAATAATACTTTCTTCGAAAGTTTATAATTCTTTGAATGATCACGTCCGGTGATTCGCGGACAATAAATTTTTTATCAGTGGTTGTCGTAACAACAGTATCAGGCGTCACTTCCAACTTCTCAATCAAATCACAGTTCAAATAAAATTCTTTGCCGCTTAAGCCAGTCAATTTAATCATTTATAAATACCTCATTATCTCTTTAAATTTAAAAGTTCCTGCAGCATTTCATCCGAGGTAGTTATGGACCTTGAATTCGCCTGAAAAGCCCTGCTTGTTATTATCATGTCCGTAAATTCATTTGCAAGGTCGACATTCGACATCTCAAGTGTCCCCTGCTCTATGCTTGAATTAATATCTATACCCGCTTGTACAAGTTCAGGCTGACCGGAATTGGATGTCGTTTCATAATTATTTCCGCCAAGCTTTTTAAGTCCTGCAGGATTTGTAAATCTCGCGAGGGCAACTTTTCCTACGACCGTAGGTGTATCTACGCCTTCATATAGCGCCGATACGGTGCCATCCGCCTGAATGCTTATGCTGTTGATCTTATTGCCTGTCCCATCCTCTTCATTGATAACAATATTCGATAAATTAGTATCAAATACCGGAGCAGCACCTGCAGCCGCAGTATTCGCATATCCCTGAAGAATATAGCCGTCTGAGTTTACAATGTTAAACTGTGTTGTAGCCGCGCCTGCAACTTCGCTTAAATTAAATGCTCCGTCTCTTGTGTACACATTTTCGCCAGGCTTTTTTATTATGAAAAAGCCATCTCCGTCTATGGCAAGGTCATACGGCCTTCCGGTAGGCTGCGGTGCACCTTGATTCATTATTGTATCGATGCCTCCGACCTGCATGCCGAGCCCTATTTGCCTCGGATTTATCCCGCCTCTGTTTGCTGTTGGCGATGAAGCGTCGGCTATTGTCTGGCTGAATATATCCTGGAAGCGCACCCTTCCTGATTTAAAAGCCGTAGTACTTACATTTGCAATATTATTTGCAATAACATCCATTTTTACCTGATTATTTTTCATCCCGGAAACTCCCGAGAACAATGATCTTAACATAATATAACCTCCCCAAATTTTTATTAGCGCCGCTTCAGTCAATCCGCGGCTAAAAGGCTTCCTCCAAGAGGTCCGGCCTTTAATATATTACAACTGCACTGTCTATGTTCGTAAATATATTCTCATTTGCCTTATCTTTACCGACGGCTGTTATTATGGTTTTATTTTTTATGCTCGCTACAAAAGCAATATCCTTGTATAAAAGGACGGATTCCTTTGCACCCTTCAAATCTGCCTTTTCCATGGCATCGTTCAACCTCTTTATATCTTCATCATCAAGATTGATATTTCTATCCTTAAGCCTTTCCATGGCATGGGCCGATAATTTTACACCAGTGGATTTCTCTAATTCCTTTTGAAAGATTTCCTGAAAGCCAGTGCCTTTTCGCTTCGCATTTCCAATACTTTCAGTTTGCGGCAGAGAGACAGGAACAACTTTGCCATTGATTATCCTAAAGGGCAATATTTCCACTTCCTTCGTTTTGCAACTGCACTACGTTGTCCACATCATATTCTTTATCGCCAATTACAATATCGACTTCCCCGTCTTCTAATCTTACGCTGCTTACAATCCCCTGATCATATGTACCGTCACTATTTACCACCATGGCCGTCTTCCCTATCATAAGGCTGCCCTGCTGAAACTTTTCCGAATTTAGAATAGTACCGATTGAATTATTTAAATTCGTCAGCTCTTCGAGCGTCGAGAACTGTGCCATCTGGTCTATATACTGACTGCTGTCCCCTGCATTTAAAGGATCCTGATGCTGTAGCTCTGCTGCGAGAAGCATTAAAAAACCATCTTTGCTTATTTCATTCCTTCCGGCATCATTTGTTGTAATATTTCCCGCAAGAGGGCTTGCATTGTATACTTTCATCTCTTATACCTCCTATGCTAACATATTGACTATGCCTGAATTATTGTTGCTGTTCATTTCTGCTGCAACAGGCTGCCCGGCAAAATCAGCACTGCCGCCGTGGCTTCCATAGCTTCTTTTATAAAATTGTCTGCCTTCATTTGCAAAACTGTTAAAACTGTGGGTGTCGCCATGTTCCAAACCTACGGATATGCTGAATTTGGAAACATCCACATTCTGGTCTTTAAGGCTTTCCTTAATCTCAGGTATGCTTGACTCGAGCATATCCTTAACATGGCTGTTCTCAACTATTATTTTGCTTAACATGTTTCCCTTTTCCATCACAAGCTTGATATCTATATCCCCGAGTTCAGGCGGTTTAAGGCTTACCCTGAGTTCCGAGACGCCATTGTTTCTCAAAAGCTTTATCTTGTCATATATCTGATTCAGCACGTCTTCCTTATCGATATAAGGAACGCCGCCATTCTCTGCATTAAAGGCCTTTACACTGTCCGCAACATTATTTGCGACATCCGGTTTAAAAACATTACCCTGCAATGGGACTTCCTTACCCTTGGCTATAGAGGCTGTATCTTCTTTCTGCTCAATCCGGGTCTTTGGCATTCCGTCTTCATTATTATTGCTTTTAGCAGTTTCTTCATGTGCTATCAATTCCTCAATATTTATATTGCTGTTCTTGTTCTCCTTATTTTGTGCATCTGCATCCTTACCGCCCTGATTAGCCTGTCCATCCTTTTCTGCATGTATCTGCTGCTGTTCTTTATCCATGCCGTCCTTTACAACCTGCCCATTAGTTTCCTGCTTTTGCATGCCTTTAAGCAAATCCAGTTTTATAAATGTCTCGGTGTTTTTAGCTTTGTTTGCCTCGACGTTTGCTTTGCCATCCTGCTTCTCATCCTGAACTGATTCTTGCAGACTTTCATCTGAAATGGGATGATTTTCATTAGCGCCGCCTGAAGATTCCGATATAGCATCAACCTTTGAAGTATTGCTGCCTTGTACCGGTATGAAAATTCCGGAATTATCACTACCCAAAACAGCACCCGAAGTATTTTTATCTAATGCAGAAACATTAACCATACTGCCTGCTTCTTCTCCCTTTTGCAGCATACCATTACAATCAAAAAGTTCTCCCTCGGCCCCACTTTTTAATGAAACCTGACCAGCGGTGTCCGTGGATCCGGTTATATCTGCGCCTTTTGAAGGAACATTCAAAAAAGCAGCATTTTGTCCTGATTCCATTTTTTGAGCGGCGGCCATATCTTTGCCCGTATCATTCTGCAGAACAACAGTTTGCCCTAATGCTGCACACAGAAGCGCCGCAAACAGGTCTGGAATCTCTTTTCCCTTTAAAGCATCCTTGACGGTCTGCCCGCTTTGATTTTGCATCGAATTTTTAATGATCTCTATCAAATCATCACCTCCCTTCAAATTTATCAGCTTTCATATAACTATAAAGTCCAAATTCGTCGTTTTGCTTTTGTTCAACTCTGTCAACTGATATGTCATATTGAAACTTAGCTTTCTCTTTAAGCTTATCCATAACCTTTCTATCCTTTTTGCTGTCTTCCATCTCCTTTCTCTTTATATTCATCTCATCTTCAATAAGCTTTACGACCTTTTCCTGTTCATCTATCCTTTCCTTTAACAGCGATATATAATTAAAGTTTGCAATATACTGTACTATCCCGGTACTTTTAACCGGTTTTGCGATATGTTCGGAAAATTTATCCTTAAAGCATTTCAAGTTCTTTTCCTCTTTCAAATATTTTAACCTGGATTTCACAAATGCTCTTTTTTTTATATCTTCCACTGTCATCCTGTGGTCTAGAACTTTTTGAAGCCTGAATGCAAATTTTTCCATTATCCATCCTACCTATCCCGATGTTTTCTATTTATCGCATAAATGCGCACTGCAATTTTGTATCATCTGCACTACTTATATATTCCCTTCATCGCATCCATCGTATCGTCAAAGTTTATGTATGTATCCTTATCCTGCTTTAGGAAATCCATCAACTTATCTATGTATTTTATGGATTTATCAATACCGGGGTTGCTTCCCTTCGCATATGCGCCTATATTTATAAGATCCTCGGCATTTTTATACGTTGCAAGTATGCTTCTCAGATCCCCCGCCATATCCTTTTGCTTTTTACTGACGATTACATCCATAAGCCTGCTTATGCTGGACAGTATATCTATGGCAGGATAATGGTTCCTTGATGCAAGATCCCTTGAAAGTATTATGTGACCGTCAAGTATTCCTCTTACGGCATCTGAAATAGGCTCATTGAAATCATCCCCGTCCACGAGTACTGTATAAAATGCGGTTATTGAACCTTTTTCAGACATTCCCGACCTCTCTAAAAGTTTTGGGAGTATTGAAAATACCGATGGAGTATATCCCTTAGTTGCCGGCGGCTCGCCTATCGCAAGGCCCACTTCTCTTTGTGCCATTGCAAACCGTGTTACAGAATCCATCATGAGCATTACTTTCTTTCCCCTGTCCCTGAAGTATTCAGCAACAGCAGTTGCGGTATAAGCTCCTTTAAGCCTTACCAGAGCCGGCTGATCCGATGTTGCGCATACTACAACACTCTTTTTCATTCCATCCTTTCCAAGATCCTTCTCAATAAAATCCTTAACTTCACGGCCTCTCTCTCCTATAAGACCTATAACATTTACATCTGCCCCGCTGTACCTCGATATCATTCCAAGAAGCGTGCTCTTTCCAACACCGCTACCCGAGAAAATACCAACTCTTTGACCTTCTCCACATGTCAAAAATCCATCGATCGCTTTAACGCCTGTCGGCATTACTTTGCTTATTCTCGGCCTCTTAAGCGGATCTGGCGGCACATTATTTACGGGGTACAGTATATAATCGTCGATCTTTCCACCATTTAATGGATTGCCAAGGCCATCTAAGGCCTTTCCTAAAAGTTCATCGCCTACCCTTACTGTAAGCATTTTACCTGTTGGCTTTACTATGGAGCCGGGGCCTATTCCCTTAAGCTCGCCAAGAGGCATCAAGATTATATTATCTTCCTTAAAACCAACCACTTCGGATAAAACAGGATTCTCCATATTCCCGGAAAAAATCCAGCAGACTTCGCCAATAAAAGATTTTATTCCTTCAACCTCAATAGTAAGTCCTATAAGCTTGCTGACCTTTCCTACACTCTCTATGGTATTCGTCGATTCAATCAAGCTTTTCAAATACTTAAAACCAATTTGCTCCATAATTATCATCCTAAAAGAATATGTTTTATTCTATCCAGCTGTCTGTCTATCCGGGCATCGACCATGCCGTTTTTTGTGTTTATCATACATCCGCCACGGCCAACATCGTTATCCTTTACGATATTTACCGCTACATTCTCTCCCGCATATTTTGAAAGGTTCGCCCTCTCACAATCGAGAGCAGCATAATCCATGGGATTGACCCTTATTACTATTTGTCCCTTAGCAACCGTGTTCTCAATAGCACTCTTTACGATATTTATTACCGCCGTATCCTTTGTATCGACTTCATACCTGATTATCTTCTCCGCGATAGTTAAGGCCAAGCCCAATATCTCATTTTTTTGTTTCTTGATATTATCCGCAGCTTCCCTATGGGCATCCTTCAGTACATATTCGGCATTCTTTCTGATTTCCAGCGTCTTGTTGAATCCATCCTGCCATCCCTTTTCAAGCCCCTCTGTGTGTCCTTTTTCAAAAGCTGTATTATATGCGCTCTCCTTTATCTTCTGGGCCTTTGCATTTGCAAGCTCTATTATCTGCTTGCTTTTTACTTCGGCCTTATGTAATATTTCATCTGCCTGCTTGTTTATTTTTTCTAAATCTACTGTTTCAGCGCAATCTTCCGTTTTATTTTCAGTATCTTCTTTACTCTGCTTAAGCTCTATTAGAGGTGTAGTAACTGTATAAACAAAATTGCTATTAACTTTATTATTTTTTATTATGTTATACGATAATTGCATCTTCTCCACCTCTTGCAATTATTATCTCACCTGTTTCGTCTAGCCTTCTTATTATGCTTACGATGTTCTGCTGCGCTTTCTCAACATCCATAAGCCTTACAGGACCTAAGTACTGTATATCCTCCTTTAACAGGGCACCTGCCCTCTTTGACATATTCCTGTAAATAGCATCCGAAACCTCTTCGGAACATCCTTTCAAAGCAAGAGCTAAATCTTTATTGTCCACTTCTCTTAAAACAATTTGTATCGAAGCATTATCAAGATTGATTATATCTTCAAATACAAACAAGTTGGATCTAACTTTTTCAGCCAATTCAGGTTCATCTTTCCCGAGATGTTCTATGATGCTTTTCTCCGTTCCACGGTCAACCTGATTCAGGATTTGCACTAAGGAATCCACACCGCCTATAGATGCCACATCAGGCCTTATGACATTTGATAATTTCTTTTCAAGTACTTTTTCAACCTCATGTACAACCACGGGTGATGTGCTTTTCATCGATGCGATCCTCTTTGCCACATCGTATTGCTTATCTTCAGGAAGCCCTGATAAAACCTGGCCGGCTTTTTCAGGCTGAATATGGCACAGTATCAAAGCTATCGTCTGGGGATGTTCATTGGATATCAGGCTTAAAAGCTGCTGGGCATCAGCCTTTCTTGCGACAGCAAAGGGCCTGTATTGATGGGTTATCTCGCTAACCTGATCTATGATCTCCATGGCCTTTTGTACGCCGAGAGCTTTGCTTAAAAGTGCTTTGGCATACTCGACTCCGCCCTCAATTATAAATTCCTTTGCCTTATTCAGGTTTATAAATTCCTCTAAAACCATATCCTTTAAATTCGGCCTGAGCTTTGCAGTATTTGTAATCTCATATGTTATCCTTTGTATATCCTTCTCAGGCAATCTTTTAATTATATTAGATGAGACATCAGGACCCAATGCGATAAACAGTACAGCAGCTTTCTGGACCCCGGTCAGTTTGTCAACCTTAACAGTCAATCAAATCACCTCTCATCTTCTGCAAGCCAGGATTTTACTATTTCTACAACTTGATCCGGTTTTTTATTTGCATATTTCTTAATTTCATCTGTAAGATCCGGTTTTTGTTCTTTTTCTTCTTCTAATATTGTAGGAGATTCGACAACCTCATTCACAGCTACAGGTTTATTTTCTGTCATATCGACGACTTCCGGCTCTGCGGCCATAGCCTCATCTACTTCCCTCTTAGCACGTGATGCCCTTATTCTCGAAACAATAAACAGCAATAATAGCAACCCTAATACTGCAGCCAGAGGATATCCAATATATTCAGCATATTTTTTAATTCTATCATTGTTCTGCATCGCATTCAGATCATCCTGTACGGTCCTTTTGCCTGAAATATCAAACGGCATGCCCTCAACATTTATCAGATCACTCCTGCCGGCATTATTTACATAACCGGTAGCAGCCATGACGATATTGGCAACGGATTGTTTTTGCTCATCCGACAGGGTACCATCTATTACAACAGAAGTTGACAGCCTCTTAACTTCTCCTGGAGCCTTAATCACCTTTTCCTCATCCTGTCCCACAGCATAGTTTGTTGTGGTATCCTCTTTAGTTGTAGGTGAATTATTTGCCGTACCCGTTTGTATATTATTCGTCGTCTGATTATCAATAGGGCTGCCCGAGTTGGTGCTTGAACTGTTAGGTGTTGTTTCCACCAGCTTATGCTGATCCTTTATTATCTGATCCTTGCCATAATGAATCGATGTCGTCTGCCTTGTATCAAAATCGAGATCGGCATTTACAGACACCTTCACCTTTTCCGAGCTGAAAACAGGATCGAGTATGGATTTTATATTACTCTCAAGCTGCTTTTCAAATGTTCTCTTTATATCCTGCCTGTTTCCTATGGATGGTGTCGAATTTTCATCGGCATTATATAAGTTCTCGCTGAGATAGTTAAAATTATTATCGACAACCGTTACATTCTCCTTGGGAAGATTTTGAACACTTCCGGAGATAAGTGCAACTATGGTTTTGACGCTTTCCTGTGAAAGCTTCTGCCCATCCTTTAATTTCAATGTTACAGATGCCCTTGCAGGTTCCTGTTCCGTTACAAATACACTTTGCTTTGGAAGCACGAGGTGCACTATAGCCTGGTCTACTTCGCTAAAAGCCTGAATTGTCCTCGCAAGCTCAGTTTCCAATGCCCTCTGGTATTGTATGTTTATTTCGGTATCCGTCATGCCGAATTTGTTCTGGTCGAAAAGTTCAAAACCCTTTCCGGAAGACGGAAGCGCTCCAGACGATATCACATCGAGCCTGACTTCCTGTACTTTCCCTGCAGGCACTAGAACGCTGCTGCCCTGCAATTTATAAGGAGTTTTTCCCTTTTTCAACTCGGTTACAACCTTTGCCATATCTTCCTGTGAAATATTTAAAAAAAGCGGTTCATACTTTGGTTTACTTAAAAAAGCTATAAAAAAGATTATTGAAATAATAACTCCACTGGATAAAACAATTATTCCTACCCTTCGCCCTTTGCTCAGTTTATTCCATCGTTCCTTAGTATTCTTTAACAGATCCCGAATTGTACCCATATCTTATATGAGCCTCTTTATATCTGCATTCTGCTTATTTCTTGATATGAATCCATAAGCTTGTTCCTGACCTGAACGACAAGCTCCATTTGTATTCTTGCTTCCTCGGCAGCGATAAGGGCCTGATGTATATCGGTAGATTGACCGGTTATTAATTTCTGTGTCTCATTGTCTGCATTAATCTGCAAATCATTTGCAGAATCTAACGCGTCCTTCAGATAATCCCCAAAAGGTACGGAAACATTATTTTTTGATTTATTATCCTGCTGTATATTAAAATCAAACGCGCTCTTTTCTATTCTCATCTTTAACACTACCTTCCTATTTCAAGAGCTTTCTGGTACATGCTTTTCTCAGCGTTTACAGCCGTAACATTCGCTTCATATGCTCTTGTGGATGATATCATATCCACCATTTCTTTCAGTACGTCTACATTTGGCATTTCAACATATCCATCGGGTCCAGCATCAGGATTTGAAGGATCATATACCCTGTTAAACGGCGTCCTGCTATCATCGGTTATTCCGACTGCTTTTATGCCGTTCCCATCAAATTGACTATTATCAGATGTTTTATTTATTTCTCTGTCTAAATCTTCCTGAAAGACTGCTATTTTCCGTATGTATGGCCCGCCATTTTCAGTACGGGTAGTTTTAGAATTGGCAATATTGCTTGCTATAGTATCCATTCTGAGCCTCTCTGCAGAAAGCCCGCTTTCGCTTATCCTCAAAGCCTTAAATACCTGCATGATTATTTACTCCCTTCCTCTATTGAATATCTTAAAATGCTATATTTTGTATTCAACTGGGTAATCATAGTATTATAAAGTATTTCATTCGCCGCCATGTTGGTCATTTCATAGTCGATGTCAACATTGTTTCCATCTTCTCTCATGCTTGTACTACTATCCTTTACAACCTCCGGCTCCACCGAATCAGTAAGCTCTCCGTCCCCAAGCTTATCTTTTAATATGTCCTCGAATACTACGTCAGATCTCTTAAAGTTCTTTGTATTTATGTTAGAAATATTATTAGCTATTACTTTTTGTCTTAACGCCGATGCATCCAGTGATTTTTTGATCAAACCATAAGTCAGATCTTCCATATCTCCACCTCACATTCTTTTGCTGTATACTATACGACAAAATAAATGCTAATTCCTGCATAAATGTTAAGATTTATATATTTATGTCATATAATATATTATCATATATTATAACATCGAATTTACTATTATTCCATAACTTGTAATAAAAAATTTGTCATTTTTAAAGATTTTTTTAATATTATTCAAATATAAAATAAAATCTATATAAAATATCGATTGGACTTTGATTCGCAATATGAGTTTATGTTATTTTGAACACTCATTCGCCAGATTCAAGTATATAAATTATTTGAATAATATTATTCAAATATAAAAAAAGTACCTTATCAAAGAATAATAAATAAATTTTTGCAAAAAAATAACGGTTATGCTTTACATAAACCGTTTTTAACCGATGTTCCCTTAGAATCAACGTGCTATCCTCGATGCCTCTTCCCATGTATCCTTAAGCTCCGAAACCATGCTTAATATTTCATCTATAGTGCCTTTATCCTTTTTAATATTAGCCTCCATAAGGCTTCTCTTCATATAATCATAAAGCGCATATAGATTCTTTGAAATTTCCATATCCATGTTGAGTGTAGCCATGAGTTCCGAGATGATATTTTCCGTTTTGCAAATATATTTATTTGTATTTTCTATATTTTTTTCATCTATTGAAATCTTTGCAAGCCTTAAAAATTTAATTGACCCGTCATAGAGCATTATAAGAAGCTTACCTTTTGATGCTGTAAGCACTTCATTTTGCTGATATAACGTATAAGCATTCGACGGATTGTTCTGCATAGGTTTTTCCCTCCTTTCCCTTATTCATGGATGCATTTTTTATATTTGAAGAATGTTAAACTGTATGCACCCTTTATTCATCGATATGAATTTTATTATTTTAAACGGCAACATTTGCCTCTACATCTTTTCATCTATGAATATGCCTATCATATCATGCATTTTGTTAAACAGCTCCACAACCGCATCTTTTGTATACGTTTTTATAGCTCTTCCATTTTTATCTACAGCCGTTACTCCATCTACGCCCAGTTCGAAGGTCACATCGATATCCATAGCTTTTAGAAGAGAATTGAACTTATCCATTTTATTTTTCATCCTCTTATTTTGGGATTGTCCGCCATTTTCCTTTTTCTGTTTTTTATCCTTTGAAACCCTCGTTTTGTCATATGTATGGACAATCTCCTCGGCCGTCTTCTGCCTCACATTATTGACGATTACAGGATCTATTTTATTTAGTACAACAGGCTGTGACATGCGAAATTACCTTCTCTCATCAACCAGTATCCCCGCCATTTCACAAAATTTGTCGATCATGTCGATTATTTTTTCCGGCGGAATCTCCCTTATTACCTCACCTGTTTCATTATTCAACACTTTAACTACTACAGAATTGGATATCCCGTAAATCTCAAATTTCAGGCGCGTACTGCCTTTTGAGAGCACTTCATTTGCTATATGGACTGCGAAATTCAAATCATTGCCGCTATTGTCCTTCTCTTTTTTATCCACGGTATTTTTACCTTCTGAAATTTTCTTGTAATCAACCTGATTCTCATGAACGGCTATATTTACACCCGTTATATTCAAGATAAACACCTCTTAAAAGTTTATAGTTTATTCTTGTTATTTTATCGGTATCTCGCGTATATACTTAAGATTTAATAAACAGATAATTTAAACATTCATTTGATGTTACCTTGAATTACTGTAAATTTGGGGCAAATAGATATGTTGTAGTCGCATTAAATCTGTAAATAGCTTTATAACCGAAATTTTTCAGATAAGCATTAATCTTATCAAATTCCTCGATACTATTCGCTTCTACATAAATTAAAGGATTACACTTTTTTATTATTTTTTCAGCTCCTTCTAAAACTTCCAATTCCATGCCCTCGACATCGACTTTTATTAGATCAATATTATCATTTTTTCTATATAAGAGATTGTCTAACGAATTGATTTCAATATTACCATAAGGTGTCTTCTTTACTTTGCTCATTCCCAAATTGTTATTGTCTAATATTATCATTTGTGCCCTGTCGTTTGCTTTGCCTACGCCTAAATTGAACAATTCTACTATATGTTGGATATTGTTTATTCTAACATTCCTCTTTAAAATATCAAATGCAATTTTTTGCGGCTCAAATGAATATACCTTTTTTGCATCACAAACTTTTGAAAAGTATACAGTATGATTTCCAATATTTGCCCCCACATCAATAAAGACTTTATTTTGTCCTATTCTTTTCCTTATATCCTCCAACATAGCTGTCTCATAAAAATTTCTTGTGATATAAATTATATTTTGAATCCAATCCTTCAAGTAGGGCAAATAAAATTTTATTTCTTTATCTTCATAAGTAAAATTATAAACCGATTTGCTATCATCGCCTGCATCAAATCCGTAATCATCTGCATCAAATAATTTTCTTATATTCGTCAACTGTTTAACTAAAGAATAATTGTCGATTATAAATCTTCTATATTCGTTAGAATCATATCTATTTGAAACAATCATCTCTACTGCTTCATCTATAGTATTCCATATATATCTTTCTTCGTAAATTTTCTTTGCGCCGACGAAATTATGGATAACAGGTTTAATACCCTTGCACATTCCCTGCATTACACTTATGTTCTGGGATTCAAGAACGCTCGTGCATAAAATATAGTCCTTATCATCGAGCCATGCATTTATATCATCCTGCCAGCCTTGATAAAAAACATTATTCTCGATGCCAAATTCTTTCGCCATCTGTTTGAAATAAAGTATATATCTTTCATCTTGAAACTTTCCGGCGATATATAATTTGTATCTTCTATCTTTATCATATACTGCCTTAAAAGTATGAAGCAAAAGCATAGGTCCCTTTTTATAGTTTATGTATCCAACATAAGCTATATTGAAACCCGGTTTTCTTTTATTGAATGTATATTTATCGATATCTATGCCATTTGGTATTACCAATGTCTTATCTCTATCCAAATTGAATTTTTCAGTAACATAATTTCTTATACCGTCTGAAACAAATATTATTTTATCGACATAATTCCAATTTACGTTCTGAGGATAAGTTGTAAATGCTTCATAGCTGTGCAGCCTGCAGATAATCTTTTTATCCCTTGCTATAGAGAGTTTACTTGCGTATATTACAAGTTCATCGCACCATTCAAACCAGCATATGTCAGCCCATTCCATGCCTTCATCGATTTGCTTTAGATTCGTTACGGTAATCTTTCTGGTTTCATATTCCCTTGACAGTTCGTTTATTATATCCCATATGAAACTATCATCACCTTTTGAGAAGAAGACTATTTTCTTCTTCTCGGGTTTCAATAAATCCTTATGCCCTTTTTCTATATTTTGAATTTCGGCGGCTATTTCACTTTTTATATCATCACCCTTGCAATTGCTAAGGGCAATCCTGTAATGTTCCAGTGCGCCCTTAAAGTTACCGAGTTTATCATATGCATATGCGAGATTATAGTTCAAATCGAAATCATTTTTATGAGACTCAAGTCCGGACATTAAAATCTGTTCAGCCTGCTTAAAATTATTTCCCATAATGGCAATTACAGCTTTGAATGAACAGATTTCAGCATCGTCCTTAATGATCATCTCATATTCATTTATTAAAACCGAAGCATTATCGACATCGCCATTTTCTATGAAGCCCTTTATCCTGCTCTTGATCTTTTTTCCGTATTGATTTAATTCATATCCTGCCTTTTCCTTCTCATAATCTTCAACATCGGCTTTATATCCTGGAACAATCTTTCCCAGAAAGAGCTCCATGGGCTTTGCCATTTCCTTATATTGAGTTACTCCATCCTTTATTAGTTTAAGGCAGCCTACTAAATCATTTTTTTGCAGCCTGTTAAAAGCATCAAGTATACTTCCGACAAACGATATTTCTTTTTGCTCCAGTAAGTCCCGCCTTCCGATCTTTATCATGTAAGCACATATGTTTATATATTTATCGAGTATACTTAAGAGCTGCTGCCTGTCCAATTTAAGATATTCCTTAAGGTTCAGGCTACGGTTAAGAATAAATCCTGCCGCCCTTTTCAAATTTTTCAGCTCTATAATATCCCACTCATCACTTGCTTTATATTCGTTCAGCATCGGAAGTGTCGATTCGATGATCATATTTCCGGTTATATAATCTGCTTCGCCTATATCATATTTGTCGATAAAATGCAACATCCTGTGGGGATCCTGCTTTATTCCTCCTCCAGCCCTTACCCTGAACAAATCTATATAGTCATCGTCGATATCGGACTTTGCAAAAGCTATCGTACATTTTCTCTGCTCTTCTTCCGGACATTTAAATAAGCCCTGCTCTAAATAATATTTGAAGGCATCCCTAATTTTATTTTGGCTGCCTTTTCGGATTCTGTTTCCATAAAGGCTTACGAGATAATCATACCTTTGCAGTTGCAGACAGCTCTCGACTATCTCGCGAAGATTTATCTTCAACGCTTCATCATCAAAGCTGCCTGCCATATTCACGCATTCTCTATAATTTTTCATAAGAAAATATGACATCATGCATGTGTTGAATATATCATTTTTTGACCCCAAGCTGTAAAACAGATATCTGTCATCATTCGATATACTATGGCTTGAAAATTCATCTAAAAGATTTAAATATTGCCTGGAAACTTTGATGCATTCATCATAATTTTCTTTTATGAATAGCGCTTTTGCCTTAAAATATATGCAATCTATAAAATCAGGCTGCAATTCCAATACATAATCGCAGATTTCGATTGCCCTGCCATGCAGGGAATTGTTAAAATATACAAGCGCCGCATTGCTGTAATACATAAGATTTATATCTTTTTTATCGGCATTCTCAAGAAGCTTTAAATATATCTCCACCTGCTCGAGAGCTTCCTTATTGTCGCCGTGCATCGAATAGCTTACACTTAGCTGAAACCTGTAGTATATATTCTGCGGATTACCTTTAAGCTCCCTTTTCAACAGTGAAGATGTCCTTTTGAATTTTTTATCTTTTATATCCGGTGTCATTATATATCCATAATGCAGCAGCGTAACATCAAGATTTTTTAGCGGTAATTTTGAGACAGGCTGATTATGCACACTGCCTGCATAATAAAATGAGCCGTCATTCTTGAATATAGCTTTTCTTACAAGCATTGAAAAAATTTTATGTTCTTTATCCGAGAAATTTTTCTCCTTGAATGTATATGTACTGTACTGATTATATCCGTCACCATTAAAAAGCTCAATTAACTTTTTAATTGAGTCTTTCTCCAGTTCCTCATCCGCATCAAGTATTAATATGTACTCACCGTTTGCCAGAGATATGCTGTAGTTCCTCGCCTCGGAGAAACTGTTCTGCCATGGGTGGATATATATTTTATCCGTATATTTTTTCGCTATCTCAATAGTTTTATCCTTCGAACCCGTATCCACAAAAATAAGCTCGGCTGTTTTACTATCCAGCAAGGGTTTTATACTGGACAAGCACCCTCCAAGGTATTTCTGTTCGTCTTTTGCGATCATGCATATACTGAGTCTATAAGGATACTTTTTATTCTCGAGCCTTATCCTCTGTATATAATATTCAACAGCTCTTGCCATAAGAGGATATTTAACCGATGCAGCTTTCAATAAACTTATGCCCTCTTCGGTTTTACCATTGTTAAGCATGCTTATGGACTTATCGACATCTATCAGAAACAAAGTCTCGTTATCGGGGGGCAAAACCTTACCTTTTCGTGCCGCATTGTTCAATAAATAAAAGCCATAATTGGTATAGTCGATAAACATCTGCACAAGCTTTTGCTTCTTTTCGATATCATAAGATTTATCTGACATAAACCCTATATATATCTTTATGATATTTATATAATCTGCAATATGTATATTGTTTTTTCTGCTTATTTCCTTCTTTAAGTCTATGGAAATCATATAATTATATATATATAAATAGAAATTATTTTCATATTCAAGCAGGTACTTAAAACAATCCGCCAGTAGTTCGGCACCCATCGCCTGTATTATTTCCGTTGCAATTTCACCACTTCTTAATATATCCATTAAAAAATAGCCGAAGTACGTTTCATCATCTTCCAATTCAGCACTGTTCAATATATCGATAATCTTATCTTTGTATCCTTCCAATCTTTCTCTGTACAACTTTTTTACAGTCAGATATTTACTGTAATTTGCAAAATTGATATTTTTAAATTTGTTCTCAAGGATTGTATCCGTATTGCAGTCCGCTGTACTTTTATATTTTTCAAGGTTTTCAAAAAATTTTAGTTTGAATTTCCTGCTCTTATTTGAGACAAAATTTTGGTACCACAAAAAAAGCTCATCATATTTTCCACTGTCAGCTATACTGGATAGATTATATCCGATGGAATCTATATCAGGATTTATAAGAGAGGTATCTTCAATTACCGCCTTTAATTTTACTGTATCTTCTGAAGTTTTACTGGACACGATTGTCTTTTCATCCATATAATATTCTGTCTTTTTACTGTTTATATATCTTTTTATAGTGCATAAAATGCTGCATCCGACATTTTTAAGAATACCTTTTATTTCATTGGAAACATCTATGGTTAATTCCATCCCTTTTTCGATAATCATTGCCATATCGCTGTCGCACAATGAAAGGCAGAAATTATTAAAATCTTTATCTTTCCCCGAATAGCCGATGATATCATGCTTATATTCCGTATCGATGCCGGCATCTTTATCGCTGCATATAAAAATATCGGACTTACCATCCTCGATAAGCGGTTTTATGTCCTGCAGACAATTATTTATTTTATCCGCGTCTTTTCTTACAAATATACTTAAACCTTTCATAGCATACTCCTTTTTAAATCATCCTGAAATTATAAAAAAGGGAGGCCAAGCCTCCCTAAAACTGGAACAATGATTATCTTAAAAGACTCAGTACCTGCTGTGGCTGTTGATTTGCCTGGGCAAGCATTGCCTGAGCGGCCTGTGCCAGTATGTTGTTCTTTGAATATGTAACCATCTCGTTTGCCATGTCTACGTCTCTTATCCTTGATTCTGCAGCTGTAAGGTTTTCGGATGAAGTACCAAGGTTTGCTATTGTATGCTCCAACCTGTTCTGATATGCGCCGAGCTTTGCTCTTTCGCTTGACACTGTATCGATTGCCGCACTTATAACTGAAACCGCATTTCCGGCAACAGTTGCATTGCCTACTGAGAGTGCATATTCAGTTCCGGCCGTAACATCTGTCAATGCATCGGTTGTGGCTGATGCAAAATTTGCGCCTGAAGCTGCTGATATACCTAAAGCAACAGATCTCATATCTCCAAAGTCTGCTTTAAATGTCTGTCCTTCATTAGCGCCTATCTGGAATACAAATGTCTTTGTATCTCCGGATGTAACTGCGCTGCCGCCGTTTATCAGGTTTTGCGTATTGAACTGTGTGGTATTTCCAATCCTTGTAATCTCGGATGTAAGCTGATTTATTTCCTTCTGTATCTGTCCCCTGTCGGCTGGAGTATTAGTATCGTTGCCGGCCTGTACAGCTAATTCCCTCATCCTTTGAAGTATGGATTGTGTTTCATTTAATGCACCTTCGGCAGTCTGGATAAGTGAAATACCATCTTGAGCATTTCTTGAAGCTGTGTCAAGTCCATTTATCTGCGCTCTCATCTTTTCTGAAATCGAAAGTCCTGCAGCATCGTCGCCAGCCCTGTTGATCCTTAAACCTGAGCTCAACTTCTCCATTGACTTTCCTGCTGCATTAACATTAACAAGCATGTTCCTGTGAGCATTCAGTGCATTTAAATTATGGTTGATAATCATAATATTTTCCTCCCTGTGAATAATATACGGGTCTTTATGCCCGATTTTTGGATTTTACCTAACGCGTTAGTTTAATTTCTAGTACACTATTAATATCGCTCTGTTTTTACAATACTTTATACCCTTCTGCTTAAAAATATCGATTTTGAAAGTATTTTGTTATAGGAACTGCTTATCCTGTAACTATTTGAAATATTATCTATCTTTTCTTTTACCTGTTCCCTTTTTAAAGAGAGCTTCTCGCTCAATTTCTTCTCAAGCTCTAAAAGCTTCATCTGGATGCAGATATCCTTGAATAATTTCCTATCAAACCTGCTCTCGCTTATTCTGTTTATCAATTCCTGTCTTTTGGCCAAAAGCATATTGATTTTTTCAAAATCATCGCTGTCCGCCGCCTCTATCAATTCACCGGTGATATGCTGAAAATTTATAAGCTCAGATCTTATATCCATTCATGCCACCCGCCTATGCAAGCTGTTGATAGAGCCAATTCGACTGGGCATTTAAATTTTCCATGGCAACCTCAAGAGCTGAAAACTGCTTGTAATATTTTTCCTTATCATCACTCATTCTGTCCGTAAGCTGTTTTATATACTGGTTTTGCCTGTATATCTGGTCGGGGAGGGTATTGCCTATACCGCCTATGCCAGTTTCGCTGTAATCGTTTTGCTTGTTTGCTATAGATGAAAGTATGCCGTCATTTAAGTACGTCCCTGTTCTTCCTACATACTCGACAAATATATCGTCAATCCTCTGGAATATACCTTCATTATTATATTTTTCCTTGGGATCGGTGCTGTCGCTTTCCCTTGTAAATAAATCTGTAATTTCCGAACGGTTGTTTCTTATAACACTTTTGAGTATGTCTTCTCCCCCCTGGGTAAATTCTATCCTTCCGCCTTTTTTATGGTCGTCTGTCGTGTCAAGGCCTATATTTCTCCCAAATGGAAGAGACATATCGTTTATTTTGTCAAAAAAAGCATTCCTTAATTTATCCATCATTTCGATAAGAAGCGAATCGTTCTGCAGAATTCCCGATTTTGCTTGTTCATTCCATTTATCTATTTGGTCCTGAGTCATCTGCTCTTTCTGGGCATCCGTAAGTGGCTGGTATTGCTTATTTAAAGGTTCATCAAAGCTGACTTCCCCCTGTACCTTGTCGACTAAATCATTGTAGCTGTCTATAAATCCCTTGATAAGATTGAACGTAGTATCGACGTCTGATGCGACGTTTACCGTAGCCGTCGAGTTTTCCTTCCCTGCAAGGGTAAATGTTATACCGTTAATTGTTGTATCATTGGTCTCCGTACTTAAACTCTTAGATTCGCCAAACGGCGACGTTATAGTAAAGTTTGCATTTGTACCGCCTGCATCCGTTGAGTCTGCTCCTGCTGTCAGCGTCAATTTATCGGATAAATCTGTCCCGATTACCTGTATCTTATGGGATGAACCGGTATCGTTTCTCTGCAACGTAATCTTTTGCGATATCTCATCAAAGTATCCCGAAACCTTTCCTTCTGTCTGGCTGTTTATTTTATACAGAAAGTTCCCGACCGTTTCATCTGAATCCGTAAATGTAATATTATACGAGTCCGTATCATCGACTTTTAAAGTAAGCTTGTCCGAAACTGTAATTCCAAGATCCGACAACTTTGTAGACGCATCTATTCCTTCCATCTTATTCCCTGTAATCATGGCTTTTTTAGCGGTATTGATAACATTTACGGTATAATTGCCTTCAACGGCATTCGATGAAGCAACAGCCATAACTATGGATTCATCGGCTGACACCGCCTTGTATACGTTATAATTGCTTCCGTTTGTAACCGCTGAACTCATTTTGGTCAAGTTAAAATATGAATCCTGCAGCTTTTTAATTTCGGCTATTATATCCTGGTATGCCTCCTGTTTCCATTGCAGCTTTTGAAGTTTGGAATCTTCTGTATTTATCCTTACCTGGTCTGAAGTAAGCATCTTCTCCACAATGGAATCGACATCAAGGCCCGTATTAAGGCCCAGAATCCTCAGCATATCCCCTCCGCCTGCACCTGTCATGCCTGATGGAGTGGAACTCTGCCCGACTTGCGATATAGTGCTCATTTGTCTATCTCCTTTCTATTCCAATTTTCTATTTTAAAAAATCCAGTATGCTTGGCTGGAGTACCTTGGCACCTGTTTGCAGCGATGCCACATATACATTTTCCGCTACATTGAATTCCATCACTTTCTGTGCTATATCCACATCCTGTGTCTTCGAAAGAAGTTCAGTCATGTTCAGATTTTCATCATCATTTTTGGAAACCATAGCATCAAGCCTGTTTGACATGGCGCCAGCCTTTGCACGAAGATCTAAAATGTTATCCTGCTCATCCTCTAACGTATCCATATTAGCTGAAGGCGAATTCCCTGCGTTCAAGTTGCCGATTATTTCATCCAGCGTCGCAAATATATCCTGAAATTTATCTCCCGTAGTTGCTATATCCATCTTTACACCCTGCGAAAATTCCTTCACCAACCCAACTGTAGAGCCGTTATAACTTACGACTCCGGAATTTTCTACAAAAGGTGCGCTTGTAGTTTTATCACCGCCAAATATATATTTGCCGTTGAAATTAGTATTTCCAACCTGGACTAATTGTTCCTTGAGCTGTGAAACCTCCTCAGCCATGGATTTTCTCTGCGGAGCGTCATATGTATCGTTGCTCGCCTGGACGACGAGGTCATGGACCCTTTTTAACACATCGCCAACCTGCCCCAGCGTTAAATCGGTTGTCTTCAACCAGTCCTGTCCCTCGCTCATGTTTTCCTTATATCTTCCGTACATGGAAATTGTCGTATTTATCTCCATGACCCTTGCCGCTTTGAAAGGATCATCCGAAGGCTTCCTGACCAGGATTCCGGTTGAAAGCTGTCCCTCAAGCCTTTGCATATTCTCTAAATTGTTTGACAGGTCGGACAAATACCCCTGTACCAAAATCTTGTTTGTTATTCTCATTTCTTTCACCGCCTATTTGATAAGACCGTTTATAACGACATCGAGAAGCCCGTCTATCACACTTACCATCTTTGCATTTGCTTCATATGCCCTTTGAAACTGTATCATATTCGTTATCTCTTCATCTATCGAAACACCAGATACCGACTGCTGCTTTGTCTTTAGCTGGGACAACAGGACATTCTGATTGGTGACCATCCTTTGGGCCTCCTGACTTGAAACTCCAAGCTCCGCAATGGTGCTCTTGAAATAATTGTCGATTGTAATCCCGTTTGGAGTCCCGCCTATTTTTAGATTATCGGGGGTCACATTTGCATCCGATTTGTTGATAAAATCCTCTCTGCTTTTTATATTCAAAATATCAAGCCCCGCCGATTGAAGCTGTCCCATAAGCAAGGCACGCTCTCCGTTTCCTTCGCTGAAATTAGGGTCGCCATTTAAATAGTTCCCGGCATTTATCTTTTTAGGGTCATCTATGATTTCCTGATTTACACTTATAACTTTTGCAGGTTCATCGGCCGTTTCGGCTTCTTTATCGAAAAAATTCACCGTGTCCGTATCATCGGGATCGGTGGAGCCGGAATGTATCGTATTGACTGAAATGGCCAGCACTTTTGCAAGATTGTTGAGCTGATCCTTATATTTCATAACCTCGCTGCTTATTGTTTCATTCCCGTTCAAGCTCCCGCTTTCAAATATCGCCGCCTTTATATTATCCGTACCGCCATCGTTGTTATAAAATATTATATGGGTCTTTAAAGATGTTACATTATTGCCTGCATCGATATTGGCAATGGATTTTGCAGTCGCCTCATCGATATCTATTGTTTTTTCATTATTGACATTGCCATCTACGTAAACCGTTACCTGCCAGTTTCCGGATACGTTTTTTACATCTTTTATAAAAGAAAGGCCATTTGTTACATCTGTTCCTGAAAGAACATTCACCGTGCTTCCATCGCTTGTTTTTGCATTTATGGATATGCTCTCCAAATTACCCTTATCTACCTCAAATCCGAACCTCTCCGAAAGCTGATCCAACAATAAATCGCGTCTGTCTAAAAGATCATTGGGGTTTTCACCCCCTATTTTAACGGCCTTGATCTGCTTGTTTAAGTCGCTTATCTGTTTCAATATGTTATTGACTTCAGACACCTGCTGATTTGTCATGTCCGCAGCATTTGTTTCTATATTCGTAAGCTGATCATAGTTATGGTTTATTGCTGTTGCAAGGGATTCGGCATTTTGTACAACCAATGTCCTGGCAGTTGAATTGGGTTCCGGATTCGTGGAAAGCTGCTGCCATGAGCTCCAGAATTTATCCAAGACCGAAGACAAGCCGGTATCCGAAGGCTCATTGAATACTGCCTCCACCTCCGACAGAGACTGCTGCCTTGCGTCATATTTCCCAAGGGTGCTGGTTTCTTTTCTTATCTGAGTATCAATAAATTGGTCCCTTGCCCTGTCTATGCTTGAAACTATCGAGCCTGTCCCAAGCTGTCCGGGGCCGCAGTAACTGTTCAGAGAAGGTATCCCAAAAGGAGTGGTTGTCCTTATATTTGCCCTTTGTACAGAATAGCCATCAGTATCCGCATTCGCCACATTATGGGCTATTACCTGCAATCCCGTCTGATGAGTCCGTATACCGTTTTTTGCAATATTAAATATACTGAATAATCCGCTCATAAAATCCCTCCTATGCTTTTTTTGTAAATATACTGCCGGTTTCTCCACTATCGATTTTTCCGCTATTTTTATATGTTAACGCGGCAGGATTTAGATTCAGCGCTGATTTTACAAATCTTATATAACTCAAAGACTGTTCTGTCAGGGCCATGTTCGTTTCATTCTCTTCCTCAACAGTGTTAACAAGTTTTATAAACCTGTCGGCATCACTTTTCTTTAAGATGCCCGCCCTTACAAAATCACTCAACTTTTTTCCGCTAAACATTTCCTGCCTCATATTATCCACATCTTTTATTTTGCCTGCAAGATACATTTTTTTCTCGATTCTATCTTCAAGTTTACTTGCTTCATCCTTGATCAATATCTCCCTTTCATCGGAAATCACATCAAGCATTTCCAAAAGATATCCGGTATATAACCCTATAATCCGTACAATATCCAACCTATCTCACATCCTTAGCTATATTTCCTTTCCTTTTATAGCGTTTACTATTTTCTTGGCGATATCCTCCGACGACACATCATACTTTCCGCTTTCGATCTTTTGTTTCAACTCTTCTATTTTCTGGACCCTTATGTCGGATATATTCTTTACAATGGAAACATACTTTGCGATCTCTTTTCCTTCTTTTGAAATTTCGATTGTATCACCCTTTTTACTTATCGTGCCTCTTTCATGCACCGGTTTTAACTTGTTTTCAGCATATATCTCCACAGCCCTTATTCCGTTGTCCCTTGTAACCTTCATTTTAACACCGTCCTAAAATATTTATATTATATTCTCGGCAATTTCCATATAAACTTTACAGGGAAAAATATCCTATTTCTTTCCTTAAAACACACGATATCCTATTTGAAATTATCCTTTATCTCCAGCCATCGATCCGAGATCATATTTGAAATCCTTTTTTTTACAGACGGATCCTTGCTGTATCTGGATATCGCAATATTAAACCATTTAACAGTCTCATTCCGATTCCCAAGCCTGAAATTAAGTTCCCCCAGCAAGTAAACTAAAATTTCAGGGCTTATATCCTCGTCATCGTCGATACCTCCAACTTCATATGCCTTTTCAAGTAAGTCCACTGCGGATTTCATAAATCTTCTCTCATCATCTTTTTTATTCTGCATGCGGTATATCCACGATAACCTCAGGCATATTACGGCCATCTTTCCGGGATTCAAATTTACGATCTGTCCGCTCAATATTGCGATTTCAAAAGCATCTACAGCCTGATCAAATGTCCTTATTCCACATAAATCCTGCTTTTTCCAACGGCTGGAAAAAATTTTTAAAAAACTGCTTTTATCATTTACTCTTAGTTCATGCTTAAAATGATCGGAAAAAGCGAAACCGCATTTGGGGCAAACATTTATCTCATAAAAATATGGATTGAGTCCCTTATAATATGTACACATATCCGTATCGGTCTTCAAAGGGATTAACTTGCTCGATTTTATCTTTGTAGAGCTGAAGACATTCTCGCAAACAGGGCATGTGAACTTTTTCATATAATATATATCATCCATTTTATCACCCTGCCTTATTTGTCCTTAAGCCCTTTTACCCTTTCTGCATTGCTCACTATATTTGTAATCCTCACGCCAAAGTTTTCATTTACAACGACTACTTCACCCTGAGCCACCATCTTGCCGTTTACAAGTATATCGACGGGTTCCTCCACCAATTTATCGAGCTCGATTAAAGAGCCGTTATTAAGGTCCAGTATCTCCTTGATAGTTTTGGTCGTCCTCCCGAGTATAGCTGAAATTTCTATGGGGACATCCAGTATAAGATCGATATTCCTTTCATTGCCTTTTGGACTGCAATCATGCAAAGGCATAAACTGTGCTTTATCGACAAGTACTTCATCCTTTTGTGGATCCTCTTTTTCATCCGTTTTTTCCTTTATACCATCATCGGCAGGAGCCGGATCTTCCGCTGCTGCTTCATTTTCATTTTGAGATCCCCTATAGTTTTGATTCATGGCATCTATTATACTTTGCGCCGTTTCAATGGGGAAGAGCTGCATTATCTCGCTATCGACCAGTGAACCCACCTTTAGCTTGAATGCTACATGGACTACTTTTTCTCCCTCTTCTATAACATTGCTCAATCTTTGTGCCTTATTATCCCAGAGGAATGCATTCGGAGGTGAAATATTCACTTCGCGCTTAAACATCGATGCCATAGAAGTTGCGGCAGTTCCTATCATCTGGTTCATAGCCTCGGATACGGCGCTCATTTCGATTTCCGAAAGCTCCATAACCTTTCTATCGCCCTTTTGCCCCATCATAAGGTCAGCTATGATACCTGCATCCGGCACCTTGAGCACAAGAAGGTTTGCACCCCCCAAACCCTTAATGAACCTGACTTCTATTGAAATATTGGGAACTTCAAATGTCTTTTTGAGTTCATCAAGTGTCGTAACTTTTACCTTTGGAGTAGTTATGCTTACCTTCTGGTTTATAAGTTTTGAAAGGGCTGTGGCAGCAGAGCCCATACAGATATTCCCTATTTCACCCAAAAGATCCTTATCCTCATCATCGAGATCGTCCGAAACTTTTAAAGCCTCGTCATTGCTGCTTAGCAGAGCATCTATTTCCTTCTGCGATAATATATCGTTATTCATACCCTTCCACATCCTTTTCTATTATTTGTGCTATCTGTACTGCTCTCTTTTTGTTGTAAGTACCCGGAATTACCTTATAGCATAAATTGTTTTCAATATATAAATCAATTGGTGCTTTTACAGAATTATCAAAAGTTATCACATCACCCGCCTGCAGGTCCAGAAAGTTTTTTATAAATATCTGAGTCTTTCCTAAAATCGCCGTGAGCTTTAGAGGCACGTCTTCTATCCTTTTTTTCATGATATTTCTGTCTTCGTTTTTATTTAACGTCTCCGTACCTGTCCAGTATTTTATAACTATCTTATCGAGAACTTTTTCAATTGCTATATAGGGTATGCAAAGATTTATGTATGTCTGGATGCCATTCATCTTTACGCTCAGAGTAATAATTGCAACAGGTTCATTTGGAGCCATCGTCTGGTTCAACGCCGGATTTGTCTCTATATCCTGTATTTCAGGCTGCACATCCATAATGTCTTCCCATGCCAGTTTAAGGTTTTCAACCAGTTTTTCGCATATGGTCCTCATGACTGTTTTTTCGATCTCCGTAAAATCCCTTACTTTGTATGTCATCTGCCCCGACCCGCCGAATAATACATCCAGTATCTGAAATACAAACTGCGGGCTTGTCTCGAGAAGCAGCGAGCCGGAAAGCGGAGGCATCTTGTATATTGTCAGTATCGTCGGATTGCTTATGGACCGGATGAATTCTTCATATGTTACCTGATCGACAATTGCCACATTCACCTGTACGTTCGTCCTTACCTGGGCTGTCAAAAATCCCGAAATAATCCTCGCATAATTTTCATGTACCATCTCAAGTGTTGTTATATGATCCTTGGAAAATTTTTTTGGAGATTTAAAATCATATTTTTTTACCTGATGTTTATTCTTAGTCTCAGGAACGGCTTCGGGAACTATCTGGCCTGATGACAGCGCTGAAAGAAGTTCATCTATTTCATTCTGGGATAATATTTCGCTCATATTCATACCTCTTCTTATATTTATAGTTATTTATTTGCATTTACAAATTCATCCGGATCGATTAATGTAACCAAATAGTCTTTTATATTTATTGTCCCTTTTATGTACTTTTTTTCATCACTGTCTTTAACAGATATATCCTTTATTTCATCCTCACTTATATCCACTACGTCTGCAACTCCATCAACCGTTACGCCTATTGTCTCGTCTTCTGTTTCAACTATCAGTATATTTTCAGGTTTTGGGGCGGCTTCATTCACTCCAAGTATAAAATACGGATCGTATACCGTTATTATATTCCCCCTGAGATTGATAAGGCCTTTGATATAAGAAGGAGCACACGGAACGCAGGTAATATCTGTCATTTTATTTATAATCTGAACATGTGAAGTATCTATCGCATATTTTTCATTGCCAACATAGAAAACTACAATCTGCATTTGATTTACCTCCCGTTTGCAGGTTAACCAAGTACTTTCTTTAAAGCCTCAATAACCCTGTCCGGCTGAAACGGCTTTACAATAAAGTCCTTTGCTCCTGATTTAATGGCTTCCATAACCATAGACTGCTGTCCTAAGGCACTGCACATTATTATCTTGGCGTTAGGATCTATTTTTATTATCTCTTTTACGGCTGCGATACCATCCATATCAGGCATTGTTATATCCATTGTCACAAGATCCGGTCTTTCATTTTTATAAAGTTCGATCGCCTTGGCGCCGTTGCTTGCCTCGCCGGCAATTTCATATCCGTTATTCACCAGTATATCTTTTATCATCATCCTCATGAATGCTGCATCATCTACTATTAATATTTTCCCCGACATAATTGCACCTCCAAAATATTATTTACATCAATCCTAATTTGCTGATTATTTTTTCAAGAGAACCAGGCTTCGGTATATAGAAGAAATACCCCTTTATATCCCTGTCGCCTTCGCTAAACTTCGCTTCAATAGACATTATATAATCTCCAAACTGCTCCGACTCCATGAAAACGCTGGTCATTAACGGAAAAAGCATATCATTGGAAATAGCCGGGACAGACGAAACCATTGCAAGTTTTGTAAACTTTACAATAGAATTTAAATATGCACCGGATAGAATATTGCCTATTTCCTCCAGAGCCGACATTTCAAATTCGTCCAGGTCTCCTGTTTCTTTTCTGCCTGTCAGCATTTCGACCAGCCTGTATGAGCTCTCCATCGTTAGAAGAAATAATATATTCCCAGGAGCATCCCCGAATACTCTGAGTACTACTGCAATTACCCTATCTTCCTTACCGCCTAATCTCGATACGATATCGTCGACTGGCAGTATATCGATCTGCGGAACATTCATATTTATTCTTCTTTGTATCATTTGAGATAGCGCTGTCGCGGCGTTTCCCGCTCCAATATTCCCTATTTCCTTCAGCGCATCCATCTGTAATTCCGTTAATTTTCTGTAATCCATTTTCTTACCTTTCCGTTATTATGGATACTACATCCAGTATCAGCATAACCCGTCCATCTCCGGTAATCGTCGCACCGGAATACTGTTTTAAATCCTTGAGGCTTTTTCCAAGCGGCTTTATAGCTATTTCGCGCTGTCCGATAATCGAATCCACCATAAGAGCAGCTTTTTTATCGCCTATTTTAACTATTACGATAAATCCATTCTTCTCTTTTTCATCCCTGAGCTTTAAACTTGAAGACAATCTTATAAGCCTTACGAGTTCATCTCTATATATGATGATTTCCTTCCCGTTTGCATATTTTATATCGCTCTCGCTTACAGGTTGAATCTTTTCTATAAATCCAAAAGATATTGCGAAAATCTCGCCTGCAACTTTTACGAACAATGCCTGAATTATGGATAGGGTAAGCGGGAGATATACGATAAAGGATGTCCCTTTGCCCATCTCACTTTTTACATCGACAGAACCTCCTATCGATGTGACTTTCGTCCTTACGACATCCATGCCTACGCCTCTTCCGGAAATGTCTGTGACCTTATCGCTTGTACTGAATCCTTCCAGGAAAATAAGATTCCTGATGTCATTATCATTCATGCCATTGATATCTATACCCTTTGCGACGGCCTTTTTCTTTATTTTCTCTACGTCCAATCCGTGTCCGTCATCTTCAACTTTTATTACAGCCTTATTCCCTTCCTGGTATGCTGTTACCGTCACATTTCCAACAGGATTCTTGCCCGCCTTGATTCTTTCCTCCCTGCTTTCGATGCCGTGGTCAACAGCATTCCTGAGCAGATGGACTATGGACTCTCCAAGTTCATCGACTACCGTCCTGTCAAGCTCAGTCTCCTGACCCTTTATTACAAAGTTTATCTCTTTCCCAAGCTCTGTCGACAGATCCCTTACCATCCTAGGAAGCCTTCCAAATACTATCTCAAGAGGTATCATCCTCACCTTCATGACGATATCCTGCAGATCACCGGTAATCCTTGCAAACTGTTCCAGAGTTTCGTTGAGTTCGGCAATATTATTGGAACGCCCTATCTGTTCAAGTCTTGTCCTGTAAATAACAAGTTCTCCAACAAGATTCATAAGCTTATCCAATTTCCCAAGATCTACCCTTACGGACTGCCCTATCTTTTTTTTCGTTTTATTCTGGACATTTTTATTTTTTTTACCGGCATCTGAAACAACCTGCTTTGTGGACGTTTCATTCATAACACCAGCCGATATTTTTTTATCATCGATTTCATTCACTGTAAAACTGTCTATTTCAGATATGCCATCGATGACTTTTTTGACAAAATCCTGTTTCTTCTGGCTTACAAATACCAGCATTATTCTGTCTTTAAACTCTTCTTTTTCTATACTTTCAGCCGGAGGGTCCGATTTTACGATTTCACCACACTTTTGAAGACTGTCAAATATGAGAAATGCCCGGGCTGCCTTTAGCTTGCAGTCCTTCCTCAATGTTATGTTTATCTCATAAGCATTGTACAGCTTATCTTCAGCCTCTTTTATTACGTCAATATCATATTTGTTATATTTTATTGCATCGGCATCGTGGACAACTTTTTCGTCCGCCTTTGCTCCATCTTGACCCTTTAATTTTGCGATAATCTGCGATGTATCAAAATCA
This sequence comes from Clostridiales bacterium, assembly GCA_030016385.1. Lineage (NCBI taxonomy): Bacteria > Bacillati > Bacillota > Clostridia > Eubacteriales > Clostridiales bacterium. The sequence continues at coordinate 55,222 of JASEJN010000006.1, forward strand.
TCTCCTCCGCCTTCGGATACGCTTTTTAACATCTTTTCAAGAGTATCCACACACTGGAAGAGCACTGTTACGATATCCGTAGATGCCTTCAGATTCTTGTTCCTAATCTTGTCCAAAACATTTTCCATCGAATGAGTAAGCTCGGCCATTTTATTGAACCCCATGGTTGCCGCCATACCCTTTATTGTATGGGCATATCTGAAAATGCCGCTTATGAGCTCTGTGTTCTCAGGATCTTTCTCAAGTTCAAGCATTGATTGGTTCAGATTATCAATATTTTCTTCCGTTTCCTCAAGAAATAATGATAAATATTGCGATGTATCCATATCAAAATCACCTCCATTAAGTTTTTTTACGGTAGATAAACGCAGATGCCTTTTCAAATCCAAAATCCCTGAAATTTATTATGCTTTCAGTTGCACCTACAAATAAAATACCTCCTGGCTTTAGAGCTTCATAAAGCTTTCCGTATATTTTGTCTTTGACCTCCTGAGTAAAATATATAACTACATTCCTGCAGACTATAAGATCATAGTCCCTTCCATACGGATCAAGGATCAAATCGTGTTTTTTAAATTGCACTCTGCCCTTTATGCAAGGGTTTATCAGATATTTGTCTCCCCTCAATGTGAAATATCTTTTCAATACAGGCTCATCGACATTTTTGATATCGTTTTTGCTGTACTCGCCCTTTTTGGCCGCTTCAAGTATCGTCGAATCTATATCCGTCCCGAGTATGCTGTGAAATATATTCGGGGTAAGTTTATCCAGCATTATGGCAATTGAATATGGTTCGGCTCCGTTTGAGCAGGCCGCGCTCCAGATATTAAGGCTTCTGGGTTTATAGATCAAGTACTCCTTTATTTTATCTTCAAGATCCATATACAAATCTTTATTCCTGAAAAACTCCGATACATTTATAGTTATAAAATCAGCAAGTTTTCTGCGAAGCTTTTCACTGTTTTCAAGCATATCTATGTATTCCTCTGCAGATGATGCATTGCACCTTTGCATTATATTTCTAAGCCTTCTGTTCATCTGATTGGACTTATATGCAGATATATCTATTTTAAATTCCCTGTATATCCACCTTTCAAGGGGTTTTAATTCTGCATCCAAATAAATCACCCTTATATTATTCTATTATTTTAATAACTTCGCCTATAATCTTGTCAACAGGCGCCACTATATGCACGACACCCTTCTCAATAGCGCTTCTTGGCATTCCATATATGGTGCATGTACTTTTATCCTCTGCCATGCAGATGCCGCCTTCCTTATTTATAGCTTCCAATCCTGCCGTACCATCCGTGCCCATTCCGGTCAGTACAATCCCTATCAATCCATCCTTGTAATTTTCGGCAGCCGATATAAAAAGCTTATCGGCGCAAGGCCTTACGCCATGTAAGGGAGGCTCCTTGTTCAGATATAAGCGGTTGTTTAAAACTTCCATATGGAAACCGCCGGGGGCGACATATGCATGTCCATCTTTTATTTCATCGCCATCTTCAGCTTCCTTGACATTCAAGCAGCATATATCATTGAGCCTTTCTGCAAATTCCCGTGTAAACCTTCCGGGCATATGCTGAACTATCAGTACCGGAAGTTTAAAGCCCTCGGGGATATCTCCCATGATTTTGGCGATGGCCTTGGGTCCCCCTGTTGAAGCAGCAACGCATATCGCCTTTATATTATTTTTATGAAAATTTCTTGGTATTTTTTGATCTATATTGTTCTTTACTATTATTGACCTTCCTTTCCTCCTGCGAAATAATAAGCAGCCCATACCTCTTTTGCATGCGATTACCTATATGTGGGTGCATACAGACTATTTGAAGAATATTATGGAAAGAGCAATTAGCGGAAAGGCTTTAGAGTCTGTTGACGAAGTTTCAGGATTAGCAGAATCAATGTTTGAACTTAAGTGAGTTTTGATTCTGCCCTGAACGAGTTTACAGACTCTTAAGACTGTGAGCTTAGCGATTGAAATAATATTCTTCAAATATAAAAAATGCACCTCCTCTATCCTATATCTCTATGTATCCGGTATTCACTGTTTTTATGAATGTTTTTCCTTCGCCTATGTCCAGAAGCATAGTCCTCCCCTGGTTTCCTCCGGTATCTTCTCCTTCTATGGGAATCGATAGTCCCTTTAAAGTGTTTTTAACAGATTCGACATTTCTGTTTCCTATATCCATAATCAAATTCCTGTCTGAAAAGTTAAACATACTCGCACCGCCGCCTATTTTTGCAACTATATTGGATTTATCAGCACCCATAGACTCCATTTTATTCAATAAAATCGGTATCGCAAGATCTGCAAACTTTGCCGGATTCGCAATATTTGAAAACTGTGTGCTGTCCGGAAGCATTATATGCGCTAATCCGCCTATCCTGTATATAATATCGAGCAATACAACCCCCACGCAGGAACCAAGGCCAATTGTAATAATCTTTGAAGGTGTATATGCCGCCTTGTAATCTGCAATACCAACTCTAATCTCACATATCTCCATTTAATCCTCCAGATTTTGTTTCATCTTCCCCTATGCGAGCATCTCTGCCACATTTAACCGATTAGATTATTTATCTCTTTCTGTTCATCAAATGTGAGTATTTTGCCAAGATCCAGATAAATGATAACTCTTTTATCGAGTTTTATAACGCCTTTTATATAATCCCTTACTATTCCGGATATTATATCCGGCGGAGGGCATAGCGAACCTTCCTCTATCGTGAATATGCTTTCCACATCATCGATTAGAATTCCCACATTGGCATCTTCACGTTTTACAATGATTATCTTCGTGCTATCGATAATATTGGTATTGTCTAACCCGAATCTTTTTTTTAAATCTATCACCGGAATAATCCTATCCTGATATTTAATAACTCCCTTTAAATAATCCGGTGAATTTGGTATCCTGGTTATCTTTTGAAATTCCAATATTCTGTCAACCTGGTCTATGCCCACTGTGTATTCTTCATTTTCTATCCTAAAAATCACACCTTTTTCTTCTTCGAGAGTACTCACCAATATATACCTCCTGTTTCTAAGCCTTGGATTTTTCCACCATAAGCTCACCCTTGTACAGGTAAGCCCTCACATTTTTAACTGTGGATTCAAATTTATAAACCTGATTCTTAATCTTTATCATGCTGTTTATATTAGCTATTTCACAAGATATTTCCTGTTCTTCATCTGTACCGGCAAGTGTAGGTGCCCCTAACGGAGAACCAATTTCATAGATCTTTATCCTTCCGCCTGCTTTTATTTTGCCACCTCTTAATACACTTCCTTCTCTTTCAAAAATGCAGTTGCCCCTGCAGTCAAGTATTGAATTATAGCACCCTTTCCCCGATACAAAAATGCTTCCGCTGGTCGAAATGGACGAATTCTGAATATAATTTACATGAACATTCGAAGGCGCATTGACCCTTAAACGAAGCATCCCAATCTGAGTTTCTATTTTTTTTGCAAATTCTCTCACATCATCAAAATCAGTAAAAAGAAGCGGACCCTTGCCCATAAAATACTTGATTATCAGAGCTCCGATATTTACCGTATCATCATCTATATATTCTTTATTCTCAAATAGCAGCTCTTTAAGGTCAGAGATCTTGTCCTTAATCTGCATATATTTGGTATCTGTCAAAAATTTAATCATATCGCCGTCGGTATATGTTTTCGGTACTTTTCCGGTATTCTTGAGTGCAACGGCTACTAAAAGTATATCATCGATGAGTTTTTTTATCTCTTTGAAATAGTCTATGATGTTGAGTCTTAAAAAATCAGCCTGTCCGGCCATGATATGGCTGCCTATAGCATTTTTATACACCGTTACATCGCTTCCTGCGATTATCTCTCCGTCCGTCACGTTTCCGTATACAATTACCTTGTTCCCTGATTTTACCTTCATCCCATCGTTTATATTGCCCCTTATAACTACATCACCTATAAATTCAATATTTCCTGTTGAGAGGTTTACATCGCCATTTACCGCATACAACTCGTGTACGCTTAATATATTGCCCTTAATCTCCGGGCGCCCTTGGATTTTGGCATAAGCTTTTCTTCTATCATCTGAAATCTCAACATTTTTTCCTGCAAGCATTTCTATTCTTTTTATTTTTCTAGGGAGCAGCCTTTTCCCGCTTACATCTATTCCAGAAGTACCGCCTTTCCCTGGGATCTTTTCCGCGATCAATTGGCCTGCTGCTACGGATTCAATTTTGCCTATGCTGTAAAAGTCCACACGGTCATTAACCTTCATAAAATGCCTGTCCTTCCGGAATTTCAACTTTATTACATCATTACTGCCTTCGACAGTATGTATCCCTTCGGCTATCAATACCGAAGTATCGCAACCTTTTTTTACTATATCATCGAGCACATCATTTTTTATACCATAAATAACTTGATTTAATTTTAACGCCTCTATAACCTCATCCTTCGTATAATGCCGGCAGTCTATTTTTTTGACCGGTATTCCATTTATTATAAGCTCCGTTACAGGCGCATGATTTTCTAATTTATATTCATATCCATCGTTGTAAATGATGCTTATATATGCGGACATGCAATCTTCTGAAACCGTTACGTTTATTGCCCTCTCTGGCTTGCTGTCTTTAAGCTCTAATTTTATTTTTGCAGAGCTATCCACCAATACCCTGCTCTTTATTTCTCTATCGTTTATGAATAACTTTATACCCTCTCCGGGCAAAATGCATGCCATTTTGCCTCCCATTTCCGGATCTTTTACTATTACTTTTCCATCACTGATTTCAGCTGTCCCCTGAACCGGCACATTGGAATCGCTTTTAGTATCCAAAGATGAAGCTAAATGTGCCATACCATCACCTCATAAAATATTATTTATTATTTTTAATCAAGAAATTCTCTACGAACGGCAAAAATCCTTCATGAAATTCGTGAATTATAAAGAAATATGGCAATAATTGTAGAATAATGATAAGATTCAATCGCTGATATGCACTGTGATGTTTTATTTTTTTAAACTTCGCCCTCTGCCACAGCTTATTATGTTCGCCTTCAATTTATCGAGATTCAATGATCTGTCACCTGATCTTATCCGCCTTATATATATACTTTTTGAGCCTTCACTGTTGTACCCGGATACGGTTGTGACGAAATATTTAAAGCCGACACCTTGAGCGATTTCTACCAACCTCTGATTGTAATGCCCAAATGGAAAACAAAGTATATCCGAAGTATTGCCGGTAAAACTTTTTATAAGCGATATCGACCTTGACAAATCCCCTGATACTCTCTTTCTATATGTGCCTTCGCTTTCCAGTCTATTCCCGTCGTATATTTGATATGCAAGGGCACCACGTTCCTTGCCTTCTTTTGTTTTTATATAGTAATGGCCACCATCGCTGTGAGACTGTATGTCTATAAGGCCGCTTTTATACATTTCTCTTATTTCATTTGAACTTAATATACTAAGTTCATCAGTTGAATGGGAATATTTATCGACCCATGAAGTTATGACAAAAGACGCCGCAGGAAAATTATACTTTTTAAGCAGCGGATATGCATACTTGTAAAAGCTCTCATACCCGTCATCAAAAGTTATAACAACGGCATTCGGAGGCATTTTGTCCTTTCCGCCCATGGAATTTATTAAATCCCTCAATGAGATGACATTAAAATAGTTATTCTTAAGCATTTTCAAATCCGCTTCAAACCTTTCCGGTCTTATAGTAATACCGCTGAATGGCTTTAAACTTATGTGATGATATGTAAGCACTACCGCCCTCTTAGTATAATATATCTTATCTGCAGGCATGTGAAACTTGGATGAATCTATGAAACTTTTCGGAGGCTCCATAGCAACAGGTTTTCTCTCTATGCTATCATTATTCTGCACCTGTCCACCTGTACTTCCGCGCATGCCCTCTTCTATCTTTTGAGGCTTGACTTTCGTGCATGATACAAATCCTGCAAAAAGCACCATGATCAAAAAAAATACGGCTATTTTTTTCAACATATGTCCACTCCAATTCAAAAGCATATTAATTACACGAGTCCGTTGCCTAAACGATATATTTGCTTTTAATGTACCTGCGTCAAAATCTACGCCATCAAAGCAACAGTCGGAAGGTCTCAATTTTATACGGCCTGATATTGTAAGTAAACGATCTGCAATTACACGGTATCTCAAACTCGGCCTCTTCGATCATATTGCATTTCATAACTGACTTTACAGGAAGGCCGGTTTGTACTTTTACGCAGCAGTTCTTTCCATACTTCTCCAGGAGTCTTACAATGATCCCGTTTCCGTCTTCCGCCGGTTTCACAGCTTCTATAAACACATTGTCGCAGTCAACGCTCAGTATATTTCCAAAATCCGCACCTGATTTTACTTTTTTATCTTTCAAAATACTCAAGGGAGTATTGAGCTGATACCCCTGTTTGGCAGTTCCGCCTTCCTGCCAGCTTCCCAAATGAGGCAGTATGGAGTATACAAAGCGATGTCTTCCCCGGTCGGCCTTAGGGTTTGGATTTATAGGCGATTTCAGCAGAGAAAGCCTCATAACATTTCCTTTAATATCATAACCATATTTGCTGTCATTTAGCAGACTAACGCCATAGCCATATTCCGAAAGGTCGGCCCACATATGGGCAGGAACTTCAAATTTTGCTTGCTCCCAACCTGTGTTGTCATGAGTAGCCCGTTTAATGGTCCCATAAGCAATATCATAAGTGGCCTCCCTCGTGACTATGTCCACGGGGAATGCAACCTTTAAAAGCTTCCTATCCTCCTGCCAGTCTACTTCCGTTTCAAAATTGATTCTCGGCATGTTATCATAAAGAACAATATCCTGATTTATTAATGACTTATTCCACTTTTTTGTTATTCTTATTCTTTTTATTACAGGGCCATCCTCTAGAATCCGCATGTCCTGCACTTCAAAATTTTCATACCATTTATTGCTGCTAAATTCGTCGATCTCCCATGCATCATACTGCTGCGGCTCATCGACAAATATCTGAAAAACATTTGCCTCCTTACTGGAAGGTACTATTTCCCTTCCGTTCCTTTTATCAAATATGCTTGTTATATTGCCTTCTTTATTAAATTCTATGCGAAAATATTTATTGCTTACTTTATTGCTTTGCTTAATACATCCCGACCTGAAAATACCAGCGGAAGGCATGTCTTCCTTTTCAGTGACAATCTTATAAACCTTATATCCCATTGACGGCAATTCCACAGGAAATGCCAACTTTGAGCCATTCTTTTCCGTTATCTGGCAGGGTATCTTTGACCCATTCTCATCAAAAACATTATATCGATTGTTTTTATAAATATTATCCAGTTTGATTTCAGCTACATCATTTCTTTCCCAGCCCAACGTATTCCATACCATGATGAATGTTTCCATATCTTGATGTTTGCAATCTTCAAAAATAGATTCAGACGCCGATTCCTTAAGCTTTTTAGCTTCAAAAAGCACTTCATTGTATGAATCAACCGCGTTATAGAATGTTTCTGCAATCGTCGATCCGGACAATATGTCATGGAATTGATTCGTTAAGACTTTCTTCCAGATCTCTTTAAGCTTGGTATAGTAAGAACCGTGTTCCATTGAAGATATAGATAAAAAGAACTCCGTATCCCTTAAAGTCCTTTCACACAACCTGTTTAATTTCTTAAGCTCCGCATGAGTAGTATAAACTCCACGATGGGCCTCAAGATAAAGCTCATCATCCCATACTGGCAGATGTTCACAGGATCCGGAAAGTTTATTCAGAAGCTCTGATGCAAAGGACGTCTTGAAATTTGCCGTTTTATTCAATCGGTTCAACCTCTTAATAGTTTCGAGCATTTCCAGTGTTACACCTCCGCCTCCGTCACCGAACCCATAAAGAAGAGGATAATCACTGCGGTTACCGTCACCATCAAAAGTCTCATATTTTTTACGGATATCGCTTCCGGATACTGCCCCGTTGTAGTCTCCCGTAAAAAGTGCAAGCACTTCGCTTCCATCGGCGCTTTTCCATCGGAACAAATCATAAGGGAATTTATTTATCCTATTCCACTGTATCTTCTGTGTGACAAAATAATCGATACCGCAGCCCTTCATTATCTGCGGAAGTATATATGAGAACCCAAAAGTATCGGGAAGCCATAAAATCCTGGAGTCCTTTCCAAATTCATTTTTGAAAAATTCCTTTCCCACAAGTATCTGGCGGATAAAGGATTCTCCTGATATGAGGTTGCAATCCGGCTCAACCCACATGGCACCTTCGGCCTCCAACTGGCCCATCTTTACCCTTTCCTTGATACCCTCATAAATTTCAGGAAAATACGTCTTTGCATACTCATATAGCTGCGGCTGGCTTTGTGTAAACTTATAATAACCGTATTGATCCATCAACCTTAAGGCAGTTGAAAATGTTCTGGCGGATTTTCGTATCGTTTCTTTTACCGGCCACAAATAGCCGATATCGAGATGGGAATGACCTATCAAGTGAATCGTGGAGTCGGATAATTTATTATGAATTTCCCCAATTTCATTATAAAGTATAGACTTTGCCTTAGGTAAACTGTTTATGACTCCTTCTCTCCCGGAGACAAAATCGATAGCCATAACGCTGTCCTTAAGTCCCAAATAATACCTGTTTTTCATCTCCCCGTCAGGAAGATTCTTATAAAATTCCTTGGCCGTGGCAAGATCAAAATAATAATCCCATACGGATTTGTTGACTGCAACTATTTTGGCGGTCTCGAATCGATGGTCCTTGTATTTGGCATTCGCCCAATAGCGGTACTGAAATTCATAAGACTGCCTGTCGACGGCCGCTTCGATAAGTATATCGACTGTGCCGGCACTTTTCAGATCATCCTCAAGCTTCACCATATTCCTGTTCCTGTCAAGTCCATGGTAAGGTCTGCCGTTTAGATAGAGAAGGGCTTCTCCTCCAATCTTTAGATTTAAATACAGATCCCTTCCCTTAAGTTTATCAGGTATATTCACCACAGTAGAAAAAAAAGCTGTAATTTCAGGATTTACCGTCCACTTTTCCCCGGGCGATATATCCTTCCATTCCTCCAAATATTCATATTCCCCTGGTTTGATATACCTGGAATATCTTCTTTTCCAACCGTCGACTTCCATCTCAGCATCAGAAACCAATGGCAATAATTTTCCCAAAATAGCTTCAAACAATAGATAATCTGTTTTATGATACTTTAGATCCATCCTACGTCACCCCATACAATTTATTTACAATAGCGTTTCTCTATAGCCGTAACGGCTATTTTATTATTTCAAATCCCTTAATGCTATATTTTTTCCCCGAATATCTTCCACTTTTTTCTACGTGAAGATGATTATTTACACTCTTGAGCGTTATGATATTGTAATCTCCCTTTTCAAAATCAAATGTCAGGCCATCATCTTCATAAAGCTCCAATGCTTCTGATATTTCTCCATAGCTTCTTATTGTAACATGAAATACGGTATCTTTTGTAATGTATTCGACCGGTTCTGCCAAAGGTATCATCCTGCCTTCCCTGACAAATAGAGGTATGATTTCGAGAGGGACTTCAACGGAATAGGATTTCCCTCCTTCATATTTTTCATTGGTCCAGAAACTGTACCAATTGCCCTCTGGCAAATAAACTTCCCTGTTATGTTCACCTTCCACTACCGGTGCAACGAGTATGGAATCTCCCATCATATATTCGCTGTCAATTTCATATGTATTTTCATCCTCAGGGTAATCCATAACCAATGCGCGGAAAACAGGCAAACCTTCAAAATAATATTTTGCAAAGGCTGAGTATAAATACGGAAGCAACTTCATTCTATATTCAAGTACCTTCCGGCACATCTCCTGAACTTCTTCATGATTTTCCAGCAATTCCCCATTCAGATTCTTTTCACGGTCGTATTGAAGCCACGGCGGATTACTGATATACCAGGCATTTATCAGGGCTTGGGGAGAAAATATTACAGTCTGAATCCTTCTCATTAAATCCTCAACGCCTGTAGCATGTCTTACCTCAGGAGACCAGAGGAACCCTGAAAACCCTGAATTTACAACGCCGCGAATAAAATCCTTGTGTCCGTACAAATCGCTGTATAATACAAAAGGAAAAGGCGATGCGAGCGCATTAGATGATCTTACCTGACTATAAGTCCTCAAATTTTTCCTTCGGAATATAGACATCATCGTTTCCTGATATAATATTCCAAGCATGCTGTGCATCTGTTCCCCATCCATTCCGGATGGAAACTCAGAGCAATTCGGGAATGACCATCCCCCTGTATAATCCGAACTATCACATTCATCAAGCTTGAAGCCTGTAATTCCTTTATCAACGAATTTCGTTTTATGATATTCTGCAAATATATCTCTTGCGTTTTCGATAGAAAAATCCGGAACAAGCCCTTCCCACACTTCATAATCACCAGAATATTTTTTCAGCTCATCATAAATTGGCGAGGTGGAATGAACAAATACATGTTCCCAGAGATTAATTTTAAAGTTCATATCCCTGAATTTCTTGATCGTTTTATCCGGCGTAGGGAAACGTTCCTCATCCCAACTGTAGGAGCAGGAATACGAATGGCTCTGCCAACCAGGTTCAAGTCCGAAGACATCGCATGGCATGTGTGCCTTTCTTAAATCCTCCGCAATTTTTAATACTTCATCTTGATTTGCCCTGCCATATCCCCTATACCAAACTCCAAGACCCCATATTGGTGGAATACAGCCGCCACCGGAAAACAAGTTATAGCGCTGAACCGCTGTTTTCATGCCAGGTCCACCAAATATGTACATGTCAACGCCTTTGGCAACCGGTATCTCAATCGTCACGGCTCTTTTCTCGTTGAATTCCCTGATTGCGTATAACTCTTCAGTAGTGTTTGCAATCTTTTTGGTCCTTTTCTCTGTTTTCCCATCTTCGCCTTTTAATTTTATATTGCCTCCGCAGTAAAAAGTAACATATCGGGCGGTATCCACTAATATGCCATATCCTTTCGTCGAAACGTAAAAAGGTACAGGAGCATGGGTATCTCCCGTATCAGCGACAGGATCGGCATTCGTCCTTAACTGTTTCTTTTTGCCAGTCTGATCAAATGATTTCAACTGAAGTCCGAAACCATATATTTTCTCTGAAGGATCCAAGGGAAGTTCGATAACACATCCTCTTTTCAAAACCTTAAATGCTATCTGTGCTTTATTGAAAGGAGTCTCTACCTCACTTGGCAGTCTTTTCAACTTTCCCAGTTGGATGGAAGTTTTTCTCATCTTGACCGGTGTAAATGCTTCAGTTTCTCCGAAAGTGCATTTCCATATCCCCGGTGCAGCCAATCTTATAATACTCATGATGCCTCCTATTTTTATAAGTATTTTCACTTTTATTTTTATTATATATAAATAAATCCCATGACATATTCTACAATATTTCTTCGACTAAAAACCAATCAAAATCTGCATAATCTGCGGGACTCTCGTTTCTTTGATTTATACAGAAAATTCTCCTCCAATAGAATATACAGGCTGCCGATTTATCTGCAGCCTGTATATTTGTATGCTCACATTAAGCAGTTTAACTAATTTTTATTATACCTCGTCAATGAATATTATTCCAATCGTCAAGCAACAATTCTAGAGAGACTTTTAAACATTTTTAAGTCGGACATCGTTACAACAGTTTTTTATTGTTTAGAGGATGTGTAATCATTATTTTTATTCGCATAATCTAAATTAACTTTTTTATTATAGTCCTGAAATATATAACCTGTATAACTGCTATCATCGTAGCTTTCGTGTACCCCGATATTGCGCATATAGTCCAATGCCCTTAGATACTGAATTTGCATTATGTATACTGAAACAACAGTTATTAGTATTACGATCACAGAAAATATTACTGTTTTTTTTGTGTTCATGAATATGCCACCTTTGCATATATATTTTGCGCAATGTATATAAAATACAATCGTTTTAGAATATATAGAGTATTATTCTTCATATGTTACAGTTTTATTCACCTGCAAGCAAAATTCAGTCATTATTAAAGCTCATCCAATATATAAATAAATATGGGGGTGAACTTATTGCAAAATAAATCTGAACAAATTTATACAGATATAGGTTTAAGAACACCGTATAGTGATAAGAAAAGTATACATACTCTTAGCAAATATATAAGCAAATTTTTAAATAAGAAAACTATAATATTATGCATAGGAACCGATAAATGCATCGGTGACTGCCTAGGGCCGCTCGTTGGAACACTCCTTACGAAAAGCAACTTTGTCTACCCGGTAATCGGAACACTTGATAATCCGGCTCATGCAATTAATTTGGAGAATGTAGTATCTGGTATTGAACAAAAATATAGAAATCCATTTATAATAGCTATAGACGCATGCCTTGGAAGCAGTGATTTTATCGGTGATATACAAGTAAAATTAGGACCTGTACATCCTGGTAAAGGAGTAGGAAAAACCCTTCCATTTGTAGGCGACATATCGATAGTTGGAATAGTCGACTCAGTAGATGTTTCCGACATTTTTTCTATAAGAAGCATAAGGCTTAACCTCGTACTGAAAATGGCCGAAACGATCTCTTCATCGCTTATTGAAGCAGCAAAATCGCAGAAAACTTTCATGTCAGAGCATATTTAGTTGGATTCTCCACAAAAACAGCCGAGGAAAATTTTCCCCGGCTTAAATTAAATCAATCGGTTTCAACTGCTGAAAGCACATCGCCAAGCTGATCGATATTCTCAAGCACTTTACCTGTACCAAGAGCCACACAGCATATAGCATCGCTTGCAACCCTTGTAGGTACTCCCGTCCTCGACTCAATTAGCTTGTCTAACCCATTTAATAACGAGCCTCCGCCTGTCATAACGATACCTTTGTTTATTATGTCGGCAGCAAGTTCTGGGGGAGTTCTTTCAAGAACAGAGTGAACGCAATCAACTATGGCATAAACAGGTTCCTCAAGAGCATCACGCATTTCTTCGGAAGTTACTGAAATATTCTTAGGAAGACCCGTTACAAGATCCCTGCCTTTTATATCCATCGAGACCTCTTCATCTCTTTTAAATGCAGATCCAACGTTTATTTTTAACTCTTCTGCCGTTCTTTCACCTATCATGACATTATGCTTTTTTCTTATGTATCTTACGATGGCTTCGTCAAACTTATCTCCGGCAATTTTCAATCCCGACCTTACTACCATTCCTCCAAGAGATATGACAGCAATATCGGTAGTTCCACCGCCGATATCCACTACCATGCTTCCGCTTGCCCTTGATATATCAAGACCTGCGCCTATTGCAGCAGCAACAGGTTCCTCTATCAGAAACACTTTGCCTGCTCCTGCAGATAATGCAGCATCTTTAACAGCTCTCTTTTCAACCTCCGTAGCTTCACACGGTATGCAGACGATAACTCTCGGACGCAGGAAACTTCCATGCCTTCCAAGAGATTTTTTTATGAAATATCTGAGCATCCTCTCAGTTACATCATAATCAGAAATAACGCCATCCTTTAACGGTCTTGTAGCAATTATATTTCCCGGTGTCCTTCCTATCATCTGTTTTGCTTCTTCTCCGACTGCCAGCACATTTCTCTTCGAGCTGTCCGTAGCAACCACCGAAGGTTCATTCAATACTATTCCCTTTCCTTTAATATATACAAGAATGCTTGCTGTACCCAGGTCAATCCCCAAATCGCGGTTGAAACCCAGAAAACCCATATATTTCACTCCCCCACATCTTAAAATTACGTATATTTTTATTCGATCTTTATCATCAGATCAATTTTTTGATTGAGTTTCAGATTGCTCTATCACATTTTTAATAGCGAATAAATTGGTTTATATTCTGAAATAAATCTGTACTCTATACATAATGTTTTATATTTCTATAAAAAATTACAAATTCCTTTTTTTTATTAGCACTTTTAAACATAAATTTTAAGATACAGGGAATTTTTTTATTATTATGCATTTGATGCTTTATATTTCATCTTTGTAGCCCTTCCGCCTCTTATATGCCTCTCTGATTTATTGAATTCAAGAATTTCTTTAGCTGCACCGGCAATCTGCGGATTTATTTTAGGAAGTCTTTCGGTTATATCTTTGTGTATTGTACTTTTGCTTACACCGAACAGTTTTGCAGTTTTTCGTATTGTTGATTTCGAATCTATTATATACTTAGCCACTTCTAATACTCTCTCCTCAATGTAATCTTTCAAAAAACTACCTCCTTTTTATTCTCTTGATTAATTAATATGCAAATTTAAAGCCAACTATTATATTGTTTTGTATTGCTTTAACAAACAACCCCGCCCTCAAAAGGACGAGGTTTGTAGGCTAAATAATAATATAAGTTTTATATTCTCCGATTGTACGGATTTATTTCTGGAATTTCATATAAGTTTTAGGATCGATATTATTAAATGTATCTGAACTGCTCTTTAATATTTCATAATGCAGATGTGTTAATACCGGCACATCCTGTGATACATCTTTTTCAGTAATCGATGTATTACCAACAGTCCCTATTTTTTGCCCTATTTTTACTTCCTGATTCTTTTTAACTGCAAGTTTTTCAGCCAAGTTAGCATAAACGGTGCGATACCCGTTGCCATGGTCTACGACAACTTTCCAGCCAAGGCCTCCTTCGCTCTCATTGTCATTTTGAACGTCTATAACCTTTCCGCTGCCTGCCGCAATAACGTCTGTTCCTTTTACAGCCCTTATATCAACACCCATATGTGTCCGCCATTCATCGATATGCTTGAAACACACAAGGTCTGACGGCGAAAAGTCCTGCATTATAGCGTCTTTTGTAAGATCACCATCGATCGGATTGCCAAATCTTACAGGCAATGACTTCGAATTGGTAACAGTCCCATTAGTTGGTTTTGTCGTTTGACCAGTCTGTGTAGATGTTGGTTTGGATGTTTTATTCGTAGTCTTGTTATTGGCTTCCGTATTTGCATTTTGTTCAGTCGCAGGAGTAGTGTTTACATTTCTATCATTTTCCGCTTCAGTATCTGTTTGCTCCGGCTGGGTAGTTATCTCGGTCTTATTCTGATCATTGCTTGCATTTTTCTTTATATCGTTCTTAAGACCGGTCCTGGATACCCATACCGCAGTAACTGCTACTACACAGACACAGAGGAATAAGACTATGTAAAACCCCTCTCTGTCAAAAAACTTTGCCCATCTTTCCCTTGATATTCTTGATTTTATCCTATCCTTCATATGGATAACCACCTCCTGTATGTTAGTTTGTCCATAATTACATATAAAATACATGAAATTTACATTTTTTAAAAATTTTTTTATCAGTATATTTAAAGAGGCTGTCTCAAAATAAGTTTTATATACAATATATTGACTTCACAAATTCGTACTACTCAATATTTTGTATTGTTTCCTTATTTCTAGACAGCCTCTTGATTCGTAACATTCACTATATAATTTTTCCGCCTTATTTTCCGAATTTTTTTATTTTGCTTTGTATACATTTTGAATGCTGCTTATACCGACATCGATATAATAATGTTTTAATATCTCATCATATTTTTTGCCCTGCTTTGCCATGGCGTTTGCTCCCCACTGGCTCATGCCCACTCCATGCCCATAGCCTGTTACAGAAAATGTAACATCATTCTTTCCGAACGAAATATTGAAATTTGATGAATTCAGATTAAAAAGCGTTCTTATTTCCGTCCCTGTGAGTGTTTTTGTACCTACCTTAATATTTTTTACACTTCCACCCTCCGTGCGGCTGAGTATCTTGATCTGTGACTGCAACTTTCCCTTATCAAGTTTTATTTTATATTGCGATGTACGGAATTTATTCACCACATCACTCCTTGAAAATGTCGCTTTGCTTACAAATTTCGGTGCGGATTCCTCATCAGGGCTTACAACACTTCTTAAATACGGATACTGCGTACTGAATACTTCTCCGGAATTCTCAGTTTTGCCGCTGCTTGTTGAAAAAAAGAGAGGATACATTACTGGAGCCGCATCGTATGTTAGTATAAGCCCTTTTGTAGCGTTAACCGCTTCGGTTATCTTCTGCCAGTACTTAGGCGCATCAACTCCCCAGCTCTTAAACCTGTTTTCCTTGGATATCCATGCCTGGCAGTGATGAGAATCTGTGCATATATCCGTACCCGGATGGTTTGAGCAGCCTTTTCCCCCAAACTGCAGCATCCTCGTTACCACATAAGTACGGGCAGCAACTGCCTGTGCCTTTAAAGCCTCTGCTTCAAACCCCACAGGCTCCTCAGCGCAAACAACGCCTCTTATATACTCCTCAAGATCCATCTCAACAGCTTTTTTGGCGCTGACATCAAATACCTTTATTTTAATTCCGCCCGATAATGAATCATTGCTTATCGGACTTCCACTTCTTGAGGCGAGCTTTTGGTCCTTTTCAAACGTACTCACTCCACCCGGGTTCGCAATAAATTTAAATGCCGAACCCTGTCCAACACCGTTTAATATTATGAGAGGTATGGCTATGACTACAATACAAATGATCAATATACAATATCCTATATTTTTCATATAATTCCTCCTTGGTTTGGTGCTTTTGGATTCAATTCCACAAAACGAACAAATCAATAACAACTGCCCTTGGCTTATGCGGACGTATAAAGATAATTTGGAGAATATTATGGAAAGAGCAATTAGCGGTAGGTCTTAAGAGTCTGTTAACGCATGTTCGGGATAAGCAGAATCAATGTTTGAGCTAAGATAAGTTTTGATTCTGCCCAAAACGAGTTTACAGACTCTAAAGGCTGTGAGCTTAGCGATTGGAATAATATTCTTCAAATACAAAATATGCACCCGGCTTATGCTTCGGGCTTAAAAAATATAAATTTTTCGCTTGTTAAAATATATTAATCATTTTTTGCGCATAGAACTATTTAATTTTAATCGATGTAAAAATACTTCCAAAAAATTGAGGCAGCTATGCAATGAATAAATATTTCATTGCACAGCTGCCTCAATTTTAATAATCAAATCAATTTATTATTCCTCTATCCTCTGTATGTCGGCTCCTATTTTTTTGAGCTTTTTTTCAATATTTACATAGCCCCTGTCTATGTGGTATACATCACTTATTTCTGTAGTCCCCTCGGCTGCCATGCCTGCAAGTATCAATGCAGCTCCGGCCCGAAGATCGGTAGCCTTCACTTTGGCGCCAGTCAGCCTTTTCGTGCCCTCTATAACGGCGCTCCTTCCGTCTATTTTTATATTCGCACCCATCCTTTTAAGTTCACTGACATGCATAAACCTGTTTTCAAAAACCGTTTCGGTAATCATGCTCGTTCCCTTTGCAATGCTCATAAGCGACATTACAGGAGCCTGAAGATCCGTTGGAAAACCCGGATATGGCAAAGTCTTAACATCAACCGATTGAACCTTCCTGTCGGATACCACCCTTACCTTATTCTGACCTTCCTCTATTTTAATTCCGGCTTCGGATAATTTTGCGATTATGGATTTTACGTGCTCAATTATTACGTTTTCGATAGTTATATCCCCGCCTGTTATGGCTGCTGCGATCATATATGTTCCGGCTTCAATCCTATCGGGTATCACGCAATGCTTTGTGCCTTTTAAATCTTTTACCCCTATTATTTTTATCGTATCCGTACCTGCCCCTATTATATTAGCACCCATGCTGTTCAAGAAATTGGCAAGATCGACAATTTCCGGCTCTTCCGCAGCGTTCTCTATTACCGTCTCACCTTCTGCAAGCACCGCCGACATCAAAATATTCTCCGTCGCTCCAACAGAGGGAAAGTCTAAATAAACCTTGGCACCCTTTAACTTGCTGACGCTTGCTTCAACATAGCCGTGACCTAAGTTTATTTTTGCTCCAAGAGCGCTAAGCCCCTTAAGGTGTAAGTCTATTGGGCGCGTTCCTATATTACATCCTCCAGGAAGGGATATCTTGACACTTCCGGTTCTCGCAAGCAATGGACCCATAACAAGAAATGAAGCTCTCATCTTCCTTACAAGCTCATAAGGAGGTTCACTTGATACTAATTTTTCAGGTTTGATTTTAAGCCTCCCATTGGATATGCTTGTTTCAGCCCCTAATGAATTCAAAACATCGCAAATACAATATACATCGTCCAGTAAAGGTATTTCTTCAAGAATACTTTCTTCGCGGCACAGCAGGGATGAAGCGATTATCGGTAGAACAGAATTCTTTGCAGCGCTTACTTTTATACTCCCTTTTAGATGTTTACCCCCATTTACAACAATTTTTGTCAATTTTAATCCTCCTAACCGGCCTTAATACTCCATATTGATCACAGGAATCCCCAATAGAAAATATGTTCTGTCATTATATGCGCTGTATCTACAAGCCATGTTTATATTTATATTTTTTTTATAACAATTTATAGAATATGGTATTTTATAAGTAAAACCCGTAACGCTGATAATGCTGCCGTCATCGACTGTTTGCAAATTAACAGCGCCGGCATCATTAAATACTCCTTCAATGATTTTCATTTCCTGCTTTTTGTCTATCTTACCGTCAACGTACCCTGTAACGCATACATTGATATCAGGCGCATCCTGCCATTTTTTCAGACATTCGTTAAGCCTTTCCCTAATATCAATAATATTCTTAATCCCCTTTGTTTGTGTTATATCAACTTCTGCAACCGTATTATATTTCCCGGTCGAATTATCAAAAAACGAAGTCGTTTTGACCGTAATATTTCCTTCATATAAGTCCCCACTTATTATAACGTTTTTGGTACTATTATCCAATATATGCTTTTCTTCTTTTATACTGAAAGGCATGTTTTGGGATATATAGTGCGCAGTATCCTTCAAATGGTCAAAATCTCCCTGCTGTGTATTCATATTCACCCATGCATTTATATTGGCGCTCTCAAATTGCAATCCGCTCTTATCAAATGTTTCTTCAATGAACTTATAATCTTTGCTGCTTAAGGAATCTGCCGCCAATCCCATAATTAATACCAAAAATAATACCAGTATCTTCCTCATGATATCCTCCTTAAAAAATGGGAGGAAACAGAAAGTACAAAAGGGGGATCAAAAAATTCTGTTCCCTTTATCCCATTTTTTAAAATTATTGACGCAAGTAATAATTTTATACAATTATTTTTGAAAAGTATGCTATAAACTGCTATAAACTTTCGTAATGCCCATTCGTCGTTCAGAATAATACAATTTATTTATATTAAATTCCAGATTGCGAATTGAACTTAACTTAAATTGTTTATCAATATTTATTATTTATTTTTTTCCTGTTTAATATGCGTGTCCAAAAAATAAAAAAAGTCGCCTATTGGTAAAAATATCCTTTTTCACTAATAGGTGACTTTTTGAACTTTTTATATTTTATTTTCTATACACAAATTCATCAGGTCTTTTGCTGCAAAATCCAAAGTAATAGAGAATCGCCTCTGTTATTCTTTCACAGGCCTTTCCATCCCCGAAAGGATTTTTAGCATTTGCCATAGAATCATATTCCATTTTATCGCTCAATAAAAGTGAAGCCTCTTTGAACACATTTTCTCTTTTTGTACCTATCACCTTTAACGTTCCGGCCTCGACAGCCTCAGGCCTTTCAGTAACATCCCTGAGCACGAGGACAGGCTTTCCAAGGTGCGGCGCCTCTTCCTGTATGCCTCCGGAATCCGTCATAACCATGAATGATCTGTCCATAAGATTATGCGTCTCAATTATGTCAAGCGGAGGAAGCAGGTGGATCCTTTCCACTCCATTCAATATGCTGTATACTTCATCGTGTACGACAGGATTTAGATGAACGAGATAGACAAGTTCCACATCCTTGTATGCACCAACGATATCCTTGAAAGCCATGCAAATATCCTGCAACGGTTTTCCCCAGTTTTCCCGCCTGTGGGCCGTAATAAATATAACCCTTTTGGAATTAAAATCGATTTTATTCAATTCTTCATTTTTAAATTTATAATTCTTACGGACAGTAGAAGCCATCGCATCTATTACAGTATTTCCCGTAACATATATGTTCTCAGGTTTCACACCTTCATTTAAAAGATTTCTTTTAGCTGTAGACGTAGGTGCAAAATGTATATCAGCTATGCTACCTGTAAGCCTTCTATTCATCTCTTCGGGATAAGGAAAATACTTGTTAAACGTCCTTAGCCCTGCTTCTACATGCCCTACTTTGACTTTATTATAAAATGCTGCCAGACTTCCTGCAAAAGTTGTCGTAGTATCGCCATGTACGAGAACAATATCCGGAATTTCACTTCGAATAACCTTCTCCAAACCTTGAAGCGCCCGTGAAGTAATATCTGCAAGGGATTGCTTCTCCCTCATTATATTGAGGTCATAATCAGGAACTATATTAAATATTTCAAGCACCTGGTCAAGCATTTCCCTGTGCTGTGCCGTTACACAGACTTTTGATATTATCCTGCTGTCGCTTTCCAGTCTTTTAACCAATGGCGCCATTTTAATGGCTTCGGGCCTTGTACCGAAAACTGCCATGACCTTGATTCTTTCCATGATTTATTCAATTACCTTACCTTTCCTTTTTTTTGAGCATTCCTGCCTTTTTTGAAAAAATAAATACAATACAGAGAACTGCAATCAATATAATAAACGATTGTACAGTAGTAAGCTCAGTCGCAAATATGGCAGTTATTCCAAGCAAAGCACTTATAATATACATGACCGTAACTGCCTGTTTCTGACTGAGTCCCATATCCAGAAGCCTGTGATGCAAGTGTCCCTTGTCGCCCTGCATTACCGGTTTTTTGTTTATGCATCTTCTTACTATCGCAATTAGAGTATCATATATCGGAAGCCCAAGTGCCAGTATAGGCACCGTAATTACTATTGCAGCCGCAGACTTTATAGCACCTTCGATTGAAATGGCAGCAAGCATGAATCCTAAAAACTGTGCCCCGGTATCTCCCATGAATATTTTGGCAGGATTAAAGTTGTACGGTATGAAACCAATAGAACTGCCGGCCAATGCTGCCGTAAGCATTGCGGCGGTCATTCTATTATTCAATACGGATACAATAAACAATGTTATGCATGAAATCGCTGCGACACCCGCGGCCAAGCCATCCAGCCCATCGATAAGATTAAAGGCATTTGTAACACCTACGATCCAGAATACTGTCGCCGGTATCGAGAGAAAACCTATATCTGACATCCCTGTGACTCTATCGAAAGGATTTGTAACAAATTTAACAGTTACACCAAAATAGACAAGCACTCCGGACGCAATTATCTGCAAGAGCAGCTTCATTTTTGGGCTTAAAGGTCTTAAATCATCAATCAGGCCCGCTGCAGTAATGACTGTACCTCCCAAAAGCAATCCCGTAATTGTCCTGCTAAACGGTTTGGGCATAAAGATAAGTACAACCACAGTAAAAGCCAAATAGATCGCAAGCCCTCCTATTAGGGGAATCGGAACTTTATGGACTCTCCTGTTATCCTTGGGAACATCCATCGCACCAACTTTAACTGCAAATTTTTTAACAAAAGGAGTAACCGTCAGGCTCACAATTAAAGCAGTACAAAACATTAAAAATTGTTTCCCCATAAGAACACATCCTATTTATAAGAATTTATCTATCTTAATCCCTGATTCCGACAGGAACTTTTTTGAAAGATCATCAGGATAACCGCCTCTGTAAACTATCCTTTTTATATTTGAGGCAATGAGTATCTTTGCGCATATGACACAAGGATATGTTGTCGTATAAATAGTCCCTCCATCTATTTGAATGCCATATTTTGCCGCCTGTATTACGGCATTCTGTTCGGCATGAAGCGCTCTGCAAAGCTCATGCCGTTCACCAGATGGAACACCCATAAGTTCTCTTAAGCAACCGACTTCTGCACAATGCCTTGCTCCTGGAGGTGCTCCGTTATATCCGGTCGTAAGTATCCTGTTATCCTTGACTATAACAGCGCCTACTTGCCTTCTAAGGCAAGTGGAACGGGTCTTTACAAGCTCCGCTATATTCATGAAGTATTCATCCCATGCGGGACGTTTGAGTATCTTATTTTGTTCCAAAGAGTCTGTCACCTGCATCTCCAAGGCCTGGGACTATGTATCCCTGATCATTCAATCTTTCATCTATTGCTGCTGTGAATATTTCAACATCCGGATGCCTTTCGGTCACGTATTTTAACCCCTCCGGGGCAGCAATAAGGCACATAAGCTTTATATTTTTTGCTCCCTTTTTCTTTAAAAGGTCTATGGCATCAGATGAAGAACCGCCTGTCGCAAGCATCGGGTCGGTAACAATTATATCCCTCTCTCCAATATCCGAAGGCAGTTTACAGTAATATTCAACAGGCTTAAGCGTTTCAGGATCCCTGTACATGCCTATATGGCCTACCTTTGCTGCCGGAATCAACTTCAGCATTCCATCGACCATTCCAAGTCCTGCCCTCAATATAGGCACGATGCCAACTTTTTTGCCAGATAACACCTTTGCCTTTGCCTTGCCGATAGGAGTCTCGATTTCAACATCCTCAAGCTGCATGTTCCTTGTAACTTCATAACACATAAGCATTGCAACCTCTTCAACAAGATCTCTAAAATCCTTGGAACCTGTATCTTTGTTTCGTATTAATGATAATTTATGCTGTATCAACGGGTGATCGATCAATGTAACGTTCTTCATTTATCTTCTCCTCTCCATCATTTTAATAGTATTTTTAAAATATCCTGCTTATTTGCTGTATTTTTCTTCTATTTTTTTTATCTTTCCAACTCTTACTGCATGCCTTCCGCCTTGAAAGCCTTCCTTTAAAAATACATCCACTATGCTAAGTGCAAGTCCGGGACCTACGACCCTTTCACCCATCGCTAAAATATTTGCATCATTATGCTGCCTGCTGGCTCTCGCGCAAAACTCATCGGTGCATACTGCAGCCCTTATGCCGGGGACTTTGTTGGCCGATATGGATATTCCTATACCTGTTCCGCATATTAAAATACCCCTATCATATTTACCAGATGCGACTGCTTCTGCAACCTTAAGACCATAATCAGGATAATCAACAGCTTCACAAGTCAAACAACCGAAATCTTCGTAATAAATATTCTGTTCATCCAAATGCTTTTTTACGACCTGCTTTAAATTAAACCCTGCATGATCGCTTCCTATTGCTATTTTCATGCTTACACCTCTTAATTTGAATTGAAATCCACGCTTATTTTATTTTATATTATAAAATCGATATGTGCAAATTTTTATTGTTAAATGCCAAAAGTTTCTACCATTTTGTCATAAAAAATACGCCTCCTTTGAATGCTAAAGAGGCATATTTTGCTTTTACCAGGCATATCCCAACTTATAAACTATCTTCGCCAAATATTTTTTCAGCTCACTTGCACATCTTCTGTACACTTCGATACCCCGCCCATAAGGGTCCTCGATGTCGCCTTCACGGCCATCCGCATATTCTATCAGCGTAAAAATTTTATCTTTAAAAACAGGATACCTGTCAAGAAGCAGCTTTTTATGGCCTGCAGTCATTGTCAGCACCACAGACGCATCATTCAAAATAGAAAAATTTATCTGTCTTGCCTTCTGGCCTTTTATATTATTAATACCATATTCGCCCATAACTTCAACAGCCTGAAATGATGCCCTATCGTTCGGGACTACAAATATTCCCGCTGAAGAGGCCTGTATTTTATCATCCATGTTTTTTTCCGCTATGATTTTTTTCATTATGGCTTCCGCCATAACGCTTCTACATGTATTACCCGTGCATACAAATAAAACACTTTTCATTATATCTTAACCCCGATTCATACATGTATGATATTATATCCTGCAGCCTTCTTCATCCTGTTCATTATTGCAAGGCCTATGCCGCTCTCTCCCACGCACTCTGAATAAATAACGTCCACGTTCAATTCATCAAACTTTCTAAGCCTGTCAAAAAGTGAGGCTGCAATTGTTTTGGGATGGCTCCTTTCGCCCATTGTGAGCACTACACCTTCTTTATAAAACTTAGACGTTTCATCAGTGCATAATATGCCCACCCTTTTGCCTTCCCCCATGCTAATCCTGCACAGCTCATTTATCTTATCCACTGTGTCGGAGGAACTTCCATCTATTATAAACATTTTTGCCTTTGGAGCATAATGCCTATATTTCATGCCGGGAGCTTTAGGTCTTAAATTCGGATCAGGCTTTTTCAAAACCGCCGGATCTATATAGACATCCTTTATGATGCTTTTCAATTGTTCATATGTTATACCGCCCGGCCTTAGCACTGCAGGCCTTCCGGTCATATCAACAACAGTCGATTCAAGCCCTACTTTCGTCTTTCCCCCACCCAATATCACATCTACCTTGCCATAAAGGTCTTTTATTACATGATTGACGCTTGTTGGGCTTGGCTTACCGGACAGGTTCGCGCTCGGAGCCGCGATAGGAACTTTTGAATGTTTTATAAGCTCATTTGCGATTTTATTTGACGGCATCCTGACTGCTACGCTATCCAGACCAGCCGTTATCATATACGGTATTATCTTCGACTTTTCAAATATTATTGTAAGGGGACCCGGCCAGAAAATATCCATAAGTTTTTCTGCATCAGATGGTATATCAACTACAAAGGGTTTGATATTTTTATCGGCTACATGGATAATAAGTGGATTATCCTGCGGCCTTCCCTTTGCTTCGAATATTTTCTTAGCGGCATTTTCGTCCAATGCATTCGCTCCCAATCCGTATACCGTTTCGGTCGGGAACACGACTGTCCCACCATTTCTTATGACACCTGCGGCATATTTTATTATATCCATATCAATCTTTTGTTCATCAAGATAAAAAACTTTTGTTTCCATTTTTGCCTCCATTCATCCTTTACGACACTGAAACTATTATTATACCTGCAATTATACCGGCGATGATGCCAAAAGTGGAGATAAAGTTATCCA
Organism: Clostridiales bacterium; assembly: GCA_030016385.1. Lineage (NCBI taxonomy): Bacteria > Bacillati > Bacillota > Clostridia > Eubacteriales > Clostridiales bacterium. Next base: position 80,223 of record JASEJN010000006.1, read on the forward strand.
GAAGATCCCTGCTTTTGGGTATGAGCTCTCCACATACTATGTAAAGCATCGTTCCGCCGGCAAATGAAAGGCACAGTGTTGTAAATGCAGGCGATATATCGCCCAGAACAGCACCTATGAAAGCCCCGATACCCGTCGGTACGGCTGTAGCGATAGTATACAGAATAACTCTGCTTTGTTTTACGCCGCTTATGCTCATAGGTGCTGCAACGGCCATACCTTCCGGTATGTCATGCATGCCTATAACTGTAGATATTCCAAAACCCAGCCTTTCACCGGCCGCAAAGCCTGAACCTATGGCCAAGCCTTCGGGAAAATTATGCAACGCAAGGCCTATGGCTATTAAAATACTCATCTTAAAATATTTGCCCTTGCCCTTTGATATGTTTTCAAAATCAGGAAGCAGTTCATCAATCATCGCCGTTACGATTACGCCTCCGATAATGCCTGCAATGCTTAGAGGAACTCCTCCGTACTGAAATGCCTCCGGTAAAAGGTCAAAGGTGACTACTGACAGCATAAGGCCACCTGCAGTTCCAAGTGTCAGGCTCATGATCTTATCATTCGGGTTTCTACATATAAATGTGATTAACCCTCCCGTACCGGTACCTATTATCCCGACCAGCGTACCTATTATGGTAATATTTATAATATTATTCATTCCATATCCTCCGGTTGATATCTTCATATAATACTTATTTTGCCGGCAGGACATTTATTACCTGATCTTCGATTTGTAATTTTAGCTTATGTTATTTTGAGCACTCATTCGCCAGATTCAAGTTTTGGTGTATATCAAAATTGTTTGAAAAATATTATGGAAAGAGCAGATAAAAAGCAATACACTTCCTAAAAGCTTTGACAGATTGAAATTATTCTATAACCTTTTTAATAAGTTCCATGGAGCTGTCGGTGAACTTGCATCTTTCACAATTTCTATATAACAGATAAAAAAAATACAAGAATTTATATCCATGATGGTAAACCCTGTAATAATAAAATACTTTTTCAGGATAATCGTTTTTTAACTCATTTATAACGTTGAGATGAACGCTTTCACCCCTAAAATCACTCTTATCCAACCGTCTTACTTTTTTATGGTTTACTCTTTTGTCAAATATTATTATACTATCATATTCCGATTTTTTTGCTGCTTTTTGGGTGCTGACATAATAAATCCTGTTAATAGGTACGCTTATAGCTCTTTCAAACATACTGTCCCTTATTTTTATTCTGTCATCTTTAAAAATAATATCATAATGAAGCCACCTTACGATATCGGCATCAAAAATAAGAAGTATCAATAAAATAGCAGCAAAGCAGGCAACTGCAAAATACGACTCCCATCCTATAAAAAATCCCTTCTGTATGAGAGCATATAAAAATATCCCTGAAATAAGCATTATTCCCATCGTGAAGTATATTTTAAATATGTTGGCTATTCTTTCTCTGTCAAGTTTTTTATATATATTCATAAGATCACCGTCTGCTGCTGCAATTAATTATTGTTCATTCCCCGACTGCCTTTAATTTTTCCGCCTGATCGGCAGTATTCAAGGCATCGAGTACAACATCCATATCCCCGTCCAGGAATGATTCGAGCTGGTATATGGTAAGCCCGATCCTGTGATCGGTAACCCTGCCTTGCGGAAAATTATACGTTCTTATTCTTTCGCTTCTATCACCGCTCCCTACCTGGCTCCTTCTTTCCTCCGCAACTTTTGCATTCTGTTCTTGCTGTAATTTATCATAAATCCGCGCTTTTAAAACCTTCATGGCCTTATCCCTGTTTTTAATCTGGGATTTTTCATCCTGGCATGTCACGACAATCCCTGTCGGTATATGTGTAATCCTTACGGCTGAATCAGTTGTATTTACACACTGCCCGCCATGCCCACTGGACCTGTAAACATCTATTCTGAGGTCATCCGGGTCTATGTTAACTTCGACATCTTCAACCTCAGGCATTATCGCAACGGTTACGGCAGATGTATGAATACGGCCAGATGCTTCCGTTTCAGGAACCCTTTGAACTCTGTGTGTACCGCTCTCGAACTTCAGCCTGCTGTAAACACCTTTCCCCTGTATCATGGCAACAACTTCTTTAAATCCGCCAAGATCCGTCTGATTTGCACTCATTATCTCAACTTTCCAGTTTTTCCTCTCGGCATATTTTGTATACATTCTTAAAAGCTCGGCTGCAAAAAGTGCCGCCTCTTCGCCTCCGGTGCCTGCTCTTATTTCAAGGAAAACATTCTTTTCATCATTGGGATCCTTGGGCAGAAGCAATAATTTGAGCTTATTCTCGATCCCCTCCTGCTTCTTTTCGAGGTCCTTCAGCTCTTCTTCAGCCAATTCTTTCAATTCGCTTTCAGATTTATCATCTATTATTTCCTTATCATTTTCTATCTCTTTTGAGACATCCTTATACTCTTTGTAACTTTGAACTATTTCCTCCAAGGATGCGTGTTCCTTCATAAGTTTCTGCCACTCCTGCTGGTTTGCTATAACTTCAGGATCGCTTATCTTTTTTGTTAAATCATTGTACTTTTCCTCTATGAAATCAAGCCTTTCCAACATGTTTCTCACCCCAGACCATATTTATTTTACCCCTTTAATACACCTGTATCTGCCTGCTAAATCCCTGTAAATCTCTATATCTGAAAAACCATTCTTCTCCATTATATCTTTTACATCTTTATTCTGATTATAACCTATTTCAAAGATTATATTACCATCCGCCTTTAAGCATTCTAAAGAAACGCTGCAAAGTCTTCTATAAAACTCAAGTCCATCAGCACCGCCATTCAGTGCAAGCAAAGGCTCGTAATCCTTAACATCGACCGGTAAAAATTTTATATCAGCCGACTTAATATAAGGAGGGTTTGAAACTATAATATCAAATTTCCGACCCGCTACAGGTGATAATAAATCTCCCTGAATTACATATGCCCTGTCCCCGACTCCGTTTAAAGCCGCATTTCCCCGAGCCGCATCCGCAGCGGCTTTGCTTACATCTATCATTGTTACAAATGCGCGCTCAACATATTTTGCAATACTTATACCTATCGCGCCGCTGCCACAGCATACATCGCAGACATATATCGGACCTTCGATCCTCTTACATATATCTATCGCACATTCTGCAACAATTTCAGTATCGCATCTTGGTATAAGCACCCCCTTGCCCGTAGAAAACTTAAGCCCCATGAATTCCTTGTAGCCGGTAATATATGCAACAGGCATTCCATGCGCCCGCTTACTGATATGATCCAAGAATTTCGCATATTCATCATCACTCAGTGCCCTCTCACCGTCGGTTATAAGATGAAGCCTGCTGCAATTTAATATATGCGCCATTATGACTTCAGCATCCAGCCTCGGGGTATCGATATTTCGATTTCTCAAAAACGATGTGCCTTCTTTGAGTGCGGTAAAGATACTTACCAAGCATTTGCCTCCTTATCATCCGTGAGCACTCCCTTTAATGCTGCAATAGCTACTTCAAGCATACTGTCGTCAGGCTCGGCTGTCGTTAATTTTTGCAGAAGCAATCCCGGATAAATCAATACATGGACGATTTTCGAATCCGAATGCCCTGCGAACTTCAATATTTCATAGGATATACCGGCTATTACAGGAAGAAGTATTATTCTTAATATAACTCTTGCCACAAGATTCGGCCAACCGAAAAAAGAAAAAACAAATATGCTTATGATCATAAATATAAATAGAAAATTAGTCCCGCACCGTGGATGCATCGTCGAATACTTTCTTGCGTTATCAACTGTAAGTTCTTCCTCATTTTCATAGCAAAATATAGTTTTATGTTCAGCGCCATGATACTGGAAAACTCTTTTTATATCATTCATTTTAGATATAAAGTATATATAAAGTATAAGAAATATAATCCTTATGATCCCTTCGAGAAAATTCCTCAGAAAATTGCTGCCGCTAATCTTCTTTACAAATCCTATTACGGCAGATGGAAGCACGAAAAACAGTGCCACCGCAAGCAATACGGATATGGCTACTGAAAATCCCATGATCACCTTATCGGCCTTATCCTTGAATATCTTTTTCATTAGCTTATCGAATACGCCAGTTTCTTTCTGCTCGTCATCCTCTTCAAAGAACTGCGCCGAATATGTCAGGGCATTTATACCTATGACAAGTGATTCGATAAGCGCTACGGAACCTCGTATAAATGGAAGACCAAGTATTTTGTTCTTCCTTGTATAGCTCTCTGCGGTCCTTTTTTCAACTTCTATCTCATTATCAGGTTTCCTTACGGCTATAGAAATTCCCTGAGGTCCCCTCATCATCACACCCTCTATTAGAGCCTGACCTCCGATGCCCGTCTTTCTCTTTGTTTTCCAATCCTTCACAAAACCACCCCATTCTACAGGCAACAAAATGAATACATCTTTTTCAATTATAACACATATTTGTATATATATTATTTGAAGAATATTCATATGTGCCAAAGCCCATATGAATTATAGTTATATAAAGATTATTTGAGGAATATTTGATAATTCATATAATCTTAATCTTTTATTAATAATTAATTAAAACTTGTATACTATTATAATAATTAGTAAAAATCCTCCTTCTTTTTAATAAAACATATGGAAATAGCCTTTAAAAGGCTATTTGTGTTTTTTGGGGTTTTTTATTTTATATACAAAAATTAAAGGCTCGGAATAAATCCTAAGCCTTTTTTGTTTATTTGTTTTCTTCTTCTGGTTTTAAATTATATTTTTTGATAAACTTTTCAACACGTCCACCCGTATCGACGAGTTTCTGCTTTCCTGTAAAGAAAGGATGGCATTTGGAACAAATTTCAACATGAAGTTCCTTTTTGGTCGAACCAGTTACAAATGTTTCACCACAAGCGCATTTTACGACTGCCTGATAATATTTTGGATGTATTCCTTCTTTCATTGGCTTCACCTCATTTCCTCAACATCAATATATTCCGTCTCCAATAACTAATAAAGTATATCATATAATTTTGTTCAGTTCAATAATAAATTAAATTATTTCTTCGATTCGCAATATGAGTTTATGTTATTTTGAACACTCATTCGCCAGATT